>NZ_JACARN010000053.1:0-105811 GCF_013386605.1 Pseudomonas sp. IPO3749
CCGCCCACCCTCTTCAAATGCCTGGCCGATGCCACCCGCGCACGCCTGACATTACTGATCCTGCGTGAAGGCGAACTTTGCGTGTGCGAACTGATCCATGCCTTGGATGACAGCCAACCGAAAATCTCCCGGCACCTGGCGCAACTGCGCAGTTGCGGGTTGCTGCAGGACCGTCGTCAGGGTCAATGGATCTACTACCGCATCAACCCAGCGTTGCCTGAGTGGGTGACGCAGGTGCTGCACACCACCTTGCAAGCCAACCAGCCATGGTTGCACAGCGACGCACAGCGTCTGGATGCAATGGGCGACAGACCACAACGGGCCAGCACCTGCTGCTGAGCCATCGGAGCCTTTATTCATGCTTGTCGCAATTGCCATTTTTATCTTCACCATCGTCCTGGTCATCTGGCAACCCAAGGGTTTGGGCGTTGGCTGGAGCGCCACGATGGGCGCGGTCCTGGCCCTGGCCTGCAGCGTGATCAGCCTGGCTGACATTCCGGTGGTGTGGCACATCATCTGGAATGCCACGGGGACCTTTGTCGCGCTGATCATCATCAGCCTGTTGCTGGACGAAGCCGGCTTCTTCGCCTGGACTGCGCTGCATGTCGCACGCTGGGGACGCGGGCGTGGCCGACGCTTGTTTGCCTATATGGTATTGCTCGGCGCCTTGGTCTCGGCGTTGTTCGCCAACGATGGCGCGGCGCTGATCCTAACGCCGATCGTAATGTCGATGCTGCTGGCGCTGCGCTTTTCCCCGGCGGCCACCCTGGCGTTCGTCATGGGCGCGGGCTTTATCGCCGACACGGCGAGCCTGCCGCTGGTGGTGTCGAACCTGGTGAATATCGTCTCGGCGGATTACTTCAAGATCGGCTTTAACGAATACGCCGCCGTGATGGTGCCGGTGAACTTTGTCAGCGTTGCGGCCACGCTGGCGGTGCTGCTGTGGTTCTTCCGCCGCGACATCCCGCAGACCTACGACCCCGCCGACCTCGCAGACCCTGCCAGTGCCATCCACGACCGCGCGACTTTCCGCGCCGGCTGGTGGGTGCTCGGCATCCTGCTGGTAGGCTGCTTTGCCCTGGAACCACTGGGCATTCCGATCAGCGCGATTTCCGCCGTGTGCGCCGTGCTCCTGTTGGTGATCGCCGCCAAGGGCCATAAGATCTCCACGCGTAAAGTGCTCAAAGAAGCACCGTGGCAGATCGTGATCTTTTCCCTCGGCATGTACCTGGTGGTCTACGGCTTGCGTAACGCCGGCCTCACCACCTACCTGGCCACCTGGCTCGACACCTTCGCCACTTACGGCGTGTGGGGCGCGGCCATGGGCACCGGCGTGCTGACGGCACTGCTGTCATCGGCGATGAACAACCTGCCGACGGTGTTGATCGGCGCGCTGTCCATCGAGTCCAGCCATGCCGTGGGTGTGGTCAAGGACGCGATGATCTACGCCAACGTGATCGGCAGCGACCTGGGCCCGAAAATCACCCCTATCGGCAGCCTCGCTACCTTGCTGTGGCTGCACATCCTGGCGCGCAAAGGCATCACCATCACCTGGGGCTACTACTTCAAGGTCGGCATTGTGCTGACCTTGCCGGTGCTGTTGATCACCCTCGCCGCCCTTGCCTTGCGACTGAGTATCTAACGATGAAAGTCCTGTTCATGTGTACCGCCAACAGCTGCCGCAGCATCTTGTCCGAAGCGATGTTCAACCACCTGGCGCCGGAAGGTTTCGAGGCGATCAGCTCCGGCAGCTTTCCCAAGGGCCAGGTCCTGCCACGCAGCCTGAGCACCTTGCAGGCCGCCGGTATCAGCACCGACGGCTTGTACAGCAAGGGCAACGACGCGTTCGAAGGCAGCCCGCCGGACGTGGTGATTACCGTGTGCGACAAGGCGGCCGGCGAAGCGTGCCCGGTGTATTTCGGGCCGGCGGTGAAGGCGCACTGGGGGTTGGAAGACCCTTCGGATGTGCAGGGTGACGACGCGAGTGTGCAGGCGGCATTCGACGCCACGCTGAAGACCATTGCCACTCGCTGCCGGGCGTTTTTTATCCTGCCGTTTGCCGAGCTCAGCCCAACTGAACTCAAGGCAGAACTCGCCCGAGTTGCCGAGCTGTAACCGGAGGCTCCATGACCACCCTGCCCAACCTGGACCTGTCGCTGTTCCCATCAAATGCGCACGGCTCGGCCCAACCACCGCGTATCCTGCTGCTCTACGGATCGACCCGAGAGCGCTCGTTCAGCCGCCTGCTGGTGGAAGAAGCCGCGCGCCTGTTGCAGCACTTCGGCGCGCAAACGCGCATCTTCAACCCCAGCGGTTTACCACTGCCGGATGACGCCCCCAGCGATCACCCCAAGGTACAAGAGCTGCTGGAACTGATGCAGTGGTCCGAAGGCCAGGTGTGGTGCTCGCCCGAGCGCCACGGCTCGATGTCAGCGGTGTTCAAGGCACAGCTCGACTGGGTGCCGCTGGCCCTTGGCGCGGTGCGCCCGACCCAAGGTAAAACCCTGGCGGTGATGCAGGTGTCCGGCGGCTCCCAGTCCTTCAATACGGTTAATCAGTTGCGCGTGCTGGGGCGCTGGATGCGCATGTTCACCATCCCCAATCAATCCTCGGTGCCCAAGGCCTTCATGGAGTTCGACGATCAGGACCGCATGAAGCCTTCTGCCCTGTACGACCGTGTGGTCGATGTGATGGAGGAACTGGTGAAGTTTACCCTGCTGCTGCGCGAGCGCCCCGACCTGGTGGACCGCTATTCGGAGCGCAAGGAAAGCGCCGACGAACTCTCGCAGCGTGTCAATCAACGGTCGATTTGAGCCCGTCTGCCAGCGTATGCTCACGCACTTTCCTGAAAGGACGCGGGCATGCTGACCATCTTCTTTTACGCATTGGTACTCGGTTTTGTGTTCTGCCTCTCACCCGGCGCGGTGTTGGCAGAGACTTTGCGCCGTGGCTTGCTGCACGGCTTCACACCGGCCCTGCTGGTGCAGTTTGGCTCACTGGTGGGCGATGCGGTGTGGGCAGTGATCGGCCTGACCGGGATCGCTTTGCTGATCCAACATGATGCCGTGCGCGTGCCGCTGACGGTGGTCTGTGCGGTGTACCTGGCCTGGCTCGGCATTCGCAGCCTGATCGACGCCTGGAAGCTACCTGAGTCAGACGATGCACCCGCCAGCACTCGGCAAAACGCACTGGCCACCGGGGCGGCGATCTCCCTGGCCAACCCGAAAAACATTGTTTACTGGGGCGCGTTGGGCAGCGCGTTGTCGGGCATCGTCGGCACCACGCCCAGCCACGGGCAGACGCTGATGTTCTTTGCCGGCTTCATGCTGGCGTCGGTGCTGTCGTGCTTTCTGATCGCGGGGCTGGTCAATTTGTTGCGCCAGAATGCGTCACCGTTGTGGCAACGTATCAGTTATGGCACCTGTGGCGTGGTATTGATCTATCTGGCAGTTTTGGCCGCACAAGGTATATGAAGTTATATATCCGCTAACTTCCGAGTGCCTCTTGTCTGAATGAACTCTGAACGCCGGACAATTTAATTAATCATGCGTTGACATTTTTTAGCCTTCTGAGTAGATTGCCCGTGCCCGCAACTGGGGCCTTTTTTAAACCTCACAAAAGAAGCCAATGGACACAGTATCTAGTCGCTGTCCGAGCACCGCTTACGCGGGCATCGGGCGCCAAACCCAGAATATGACAGGACTCGCCTCCCCGGTCCGGTAAGCTGCGCTAGAGCTCGATGCTCCACCGTAACTGCCTCGCCGGTAGCCTGTCCGGTCCCGAGGTGTGTTATGACCTTCCAACCCCTTGTTTTGCCTGATGTACGCACATTAGCGGCCGCCCTGCGCGCCAAGCTGTGCCGTGAGCCCGTAGGCTTTTCCCCTACCCGCTCAGCGTTTGCTGCACCCTCCCCTCAAGTGCGCCCGGCCTACCCGCTGGCGCATTGGCGTATCTGCCCGGAAAGCGGCCAACTGGTGCAGCACTGGGATCACGCCGACCCTCAAGACCCGCAGAGACCCAAGGTTTCCCGCCTGGCACAGGCCAGCTTGATGCTCGGTCTTTATGTGAGCACTCGCGCCGCCTGACCCGGCTGGAAACAGCAACTTCCTGATCCCTGTTCTGGAGTTCTTTATGAACACGTCCAGTAGTAGCCCGCTGCGCGCTAGTTAACTAACGCGCTGTTAGCGGGCACTGTAGAAGTTATGTGAACACCTTATTTAAACCGATCGCGAAGTTAGCGACTCGGCATGCTTTCGCTCGCCTGTCTTCAGGTAAGTACCGGGTATGTTTTGTCGAAAATTGGCGACAGGAGTACAGACAATGAGCGCCGTAAAAAACCCGCCTCTGCACAAAAAGAATGGCACCGACGCCGACACCAAACTGTCGATGCGTGCCGCCCGCGAAGCCCACAACGGCCTGTCGGCCACCCTGGCGAACGTACGTGCCACCCAGGACGGCTTGACCGAACTGGACGCCTCCGCTCGCCTGCAACGCGAAGGCTACAACGAAGTCGCCCACGACAAGCCGCCTCACGCCATCGTCCAGTTCCTGCAGGCACTGAATAACCCCTTTATCTACGTGCTGCTGACCCTGGCCGGTATCAGTTTCTTCACCGACTGCTGGCTGCCGATGCAGGAAGGCGAAGACGCTGACCCAACCAAAGTCATCATCATCATGACCATGGTGCTACTCAGCAGCCTGCTGCGCTTCTGGCAGGAACACCGTTCGGCCAAATCCGCCGAAGCCCTGAAAGCCATGGTACGCACCACGGCCACCGTGTTGCGCCGTGAGCAAGTGGGTTCGCAACCGACCCTGCGCGAAGTGCCGATGCGCGAACTGGTGGCCGGCGATATCGTGCAGCTGTCGGCGGGCGACATGATCCCGGCGGACATCCGCCTGATCGAATCCCGCGACCTGTTCATCAGCCAGGCAGTGCTCACCGGCGAAGCCTTGCCGGTGGAAAAGTACGACACCCTGGGTAACGTCACGCAGAAATCCGCCGGGCCGGTGGTGGCCGACCAGGGCAACCTGCTGGACCTGCCGAACATCTGCTTCATGGGGACCAACGTGGTCAGTGGTCGCGCCAAAGCCGTGGTCGTTGCCACCGGGCCGCGCACCTACTTTGGCTCCCTGGCCAAGGCGATTGTCGGCTCCCGTGTGCAAACCGCGTTCGACCGTGGGGTGAACAGCGTCAGCTGGTTGCTGATCCGTTTCATGTTGGTAATGGTGCCGATCGTGTTCCTGCTCAACGGCTTCTCCAAGGGCGACTGGGGCGATGCCTTCCTGTTTGCCCTGGCGGTGGCCGTCGGCCTCACCCCGGAAATGCTGCCGATGATCGTCAGCGCCAACCTGGCCAAGGGCGCCACCGCCATGGCCAAGCGCAAAGTGGTGGTCAAGCGCCTCAACGCAATCCAGAACTTTGGTTCGATGGACGTGCTGTGCACCGACAAGACCGGCACCCTGACCCAGGACAAGATCATCCTCGAACATCACGTCAACGCCTTTGGCCAGCGCGATGATGCGGTGCTGTCCCTGGCCTGGCTCAACAGTCATCACCAGAGCGGCATGAAGAACCTGATGGACCAGGCGGTGGTGGAATTCTCGGAGCAGAACCCGAAGTTCAAGGTGCCGTTCGCCTACAGCAAGGTTGACGAATTGCCGTTCGACTTCGTGCGCCGTCGCCTGTCGATCGTGGTCAAGGATGCCGCCGACGACCAACTGCTGGTGTGCAAAGGCGCTGTGGAAGAGATGCTGAGCATTTCCACTCACGTCATGGAGGCCGGCGCCGCCGTGCCGCTGGATGATCGTCGCCGTGAAGAACTGCTGGCGATTGCCAACGACTACAACGAAGACGGTTTCCGTGTGCTGGTGGTCGCCACCCGTCACATTCCGAAATCCATGGCACGTCAGCAATACACCACTGCCGATGAGCGCAACCTGGTGATCCAGGGCTTCCTGACCTTCCTTGATCCACCGAAGGAAACTGCCGGCCCTGCCATTGCTGCACTGCAACAGATCGGCGTGGCCATCAAGGTGCTGACCGGCGACAACGCCGTGGTCACCAGCAAGATCTGCCGCCAGGTCGGTCTCGATCCAGGCCAGCCGCTGCTGGGGGCTGAAATTGAAGCCATGGACGACGCCACGCTGCTGCGCCGTGTGGACGAACGCACCGTGTTCGCCAAGCTGACACCGCTGCAGAAGTCCCGCGTGCTCAAGGCGCTGCAAGCCAACGGCCACACCGTGGGTTTCCTGGGTGATGGGATCAACGATGCACCGGCACTGCGCGACGCCGACGTGGGTATCTCGGTCGACACGGCCACCGATATCGCCAAGGAATCGGCCGACATCATCCTGCTGGAAAAGAGCTTGATGGTGCTGGAAGAAGGCGTGCTCAAGGGCCGCGAAACCTTCGGCAATATCATGAAGTACCTGAACATGACCGCCAGCTCCAACTTCGGCAACGTGTTCTCGGTGCTGGTGGCCAGTGCGTTCATTCCGTTCCTGCCGATGCTGTCGATCCACCTGCTGTTGCAGAACCTGATGTACGACATCTCCCAGCTCGCCTTGCCGTGGGACAAGATGGACAAGGAGTACCTGGCCAAGCCGCGTAAGTGGGATGCGAAGAACATCGGCCGGTTCATGATCTGGATCGGGCCGACCTCGTCGATCTTCGACATCACCACCTTTGCGCTGATGTGGTTCGTGTTCGCGGCCAACAGTGTGGAAGTGCAGACCCTGTTCCAGTCCGGCTGGTTCATCGAGGGGCTGCTCTCGCAAACCCTGGTCGTGCACATGCTGCGGACCCGTAAGATCCCGTTCTTCCAGAGCACCGCCGCGTGGCCGGTGTTGATGATGACCTGTGTGGTGATCGTGCTGGGGATCTACGTGCCGTTCTCGCCACTGGGCACCCTGGTCGGCCTGCAACCGCTGCCGCTGGCGTACTTCCCATGGCTGGTGGGCACCCTGCTCAGCTACTGCTGCGTGGCCCAACTGATGAAGACGATCTACATCCGCCGCTTCAAGCAGTGGTACTGATCTCCCCCGCCGTTTAAACGGTGGCGGTCGCCCGGCCGCCACCGTGCAACACAAGGAATCACCTTATGCGCGTCTTGATCTGTGCAGGTCGTCATTACGCCGACACCAAAATGTCCCGCCAAGTGCTGGACGCTTACCACCGCCTGCGCCCGGTGCAGGTATTGATCCACGGCGGCAACCAATTCCTCGGCAGCGACGTCGAGGAATGGGCACGGGAACTGGGCATCGACGTGGTGCGCTACCCGCCCAACTGGCAACGCCACGGCAAACTGGCCGAACGCCAGCGCAACCATTTCATGCTGACCGACAGCCGCCCAGATGTAGTCATCGCCCTGCCCGGCGGGGACGACACCTCTGAGCTGGTCTGCCAGGCCAAAGCCAGCGGCATTTCGGTGCTGACCGTAGAAAGCTGAATTCATGCGAGGTGCATCATGCACAAAAAACACACCCCACCACGCCAGGACGGGTTCGCCAAATACCGTGCGCGTCACTACCGCGGTGCACGCCACACCCTGTTGCTGCTGCCACCGGCCAAACGTCGCGCGTTGCAGCGCAACCTGATCTTTATCGGGTTGACCCTGGGCATCCTGTTGACGATTGCCTTGCTGTCCAAGGCCAACGCGGCCGGTGGTTCTTACGTGGTCGATGACGGCGCGATCAATGCGCCGGGCGAATGCAATGTCGACGCCTGGCACACCGCCGATCGCCACGAGGGTAGTACCCACACTGAAACGCTGTCGCCCGCCTGCACCTTTGCTGCGTTGCCTTCGGTGCAATGGGGCGCAGCCCTGTCCCGTGCCACCAGCGCAGATAAGGGCGAAACCCAGGTGAACCCGCAGGTCAAGGCGCAAGTATGGTCGCGGGAAGATCTGGGCCTGGAAATGGCCGTGTCGGCCGGTGCGCACGTTGCACACGACCGTCAGCACGGCTTTGATGGCGCCGACTTCAATATCCCGTTGACGTGGCAACCGCTGGAACCCTTGCGGTTGAACCTGAATGCCGGTTGGTCCCACGCCTACAACGATGGCGACCAAAAACACCGTCTGACCTGGGGCACCGGCCTTGAGTACCAAGTCGCACACTCACTGACGCTGGTCGCCGAGCGTTACGGCCAGGACGGCGGTGACCAGGCCTGGCAGGCCGGGCCCAGGTTTCACGTCGGCGAGTTTGTCGACGTGGACCTGGTGGTCGGGCGCAGCCTGATCGGAGAGCGCGCGCAATGGCTCACCACCGGTGCCACGCTGCGATTCTAGGCCTTGGCTTGTTGTTCCAGGTGCAGTTGCAATTGCGGGTCGATGTGCAACTGCCCCGCCAGGTCATCCAGGTAATTACGTTCGGCATCCTGCTGGTCGTCCACCAACATCACACTGGCCAAGTACACCTCGGCCGCCATGGCCGGGTCGCTGGCGAATTCGGCGAAATCCGCGGCATCCAGGGGCTTGGCGACTTCGGCGTCGAGCCACTGTTGCAGTTGCGGGTCGTCGGTATGGCGGCCCAGCTCACTGGAAATCAGCTCCTTTTCTTTGTCATCAATGCGGCCATCGGCTTTCGCGGCGGCAATCAAGGCACGCAGTACCGCATGGCTGTGGGCTTCGGCTGCGGGGCCGTCGAGCTGGTCCACTGTCTGGAAGGCTTGCTGCGGCGCAGTGGCCTGCTGGCGTTGCCAGGCTTGGTAGGCCTGGAATGCCGCCATGCCGAGGGAGGCCAGCGCAGCGTAGTTCATCCCGCCGGAACGCCCTTGAGCGGGACGAGTGCCCGTGGCGCCACCCAACATGCCACCCAGCCCTCCCAATAAACCACCCAGACCGCCACCGGCTGATGCATTGCCGGTGCTGGTGCCCTTCAGTAACCCACCCAGCAGTCCACCCAGGCCGCCGGATGACGCACTGCCGCCTTGCCCGGCGCGCAGGAGTTGTTCGAGTAAATCGCTGGTGTTCATGGTGTCACCCTCCGAGGGCGCAGTGTTGGCGTCTATCAACCATAGCCCGGCCTTGCCGGAACACCATGACCGCCGGGCGGTCCCGGCCTATCATGACGCTATCGCGACTTCGAGAGAAAACCCAAGTGAACCGGACTGAGCACATCGCACTGATGGCGAATTACAACCAGTGGATGAACCGCAAGCTCTATGACGCGGCCCTGACATTGACGGACGCGGAGCTGGCAATGGACCGACAGGCGTTTTTCGGCTCGATCCTCGGCACCCTGAACCACCTGGCGCTGGGCGATACCGTCTGGCTCAAGCGTTTTGCGCAGCATCCGGCCGGCTATGCAGCGCTGACTCCGCTACAGGCAGTTGCGACACCTGCCGATCTCAAACAGTTGGCCTTCGCGGATATACGCAAGCTGGCAGCCCATCGCACCTGGCTGGATCAGCTGATCGTCGACTGGTGCCACACCGTGCAGGAGACCGATCTGGACCATCGCCTGCATTACAGCAACATGCGCGGCGTGACGGCCGATAAGGACTTCTTCAGCCTGCTCGTGCACTTTTTTAATCACCAGACGCACCACCGGGGCCAGGCCACGACCTTGCTGACCCAGGCGGGGCTGGATGTGGGCACTACGGACTTGCTGGCGCTGATCGACTGAACTCGGCGTAAGCCTGCATCAAGCGCGGGAACTCATGTGGCTCGGGCAACTGCGCAAAGCTTTCCACCGCTGGGGTGGAGGCCCACGGCAGCTTCTCGCGAGTCCAGGTCTCCATGAATGGCACGTAACCGCTGGCATTATCCAGCAAGGCAGCGCGCACATTGACGAACTCATCGATGCCATGGGGCCGCGTGAACAGCCAGCTCATGCAGTGGGGGCAGAAATAATGGCGATCCACGCCCTGCATACCGCCGATCACCGGGCAACCCTGGGTCACCGTGAAGCCGCTGGCGGGAATCAGCGCGCTCAGTGAGAACGCGCTGGAAGACATCTTCTGGCAGCCGGTGCAGTGGCAGGCCATGGTGATCACCGGGGCGGCACTCACGCTGAAGCGCACACGCTCACAACGGCAACTGCCCTCATATGGCAGGGTCTCGACGCTCATCATTGCTTCCTTATTCTTGATGGGTGGCCTGGCAGGTTAGCTTCAGGTGCCAGGCTTGAACAGGCCCAGGGCGAAAACCGAACGCTGTCTCAGCGTTGGGGTCGTAACCCTAGGTGCCGAGGTTTTACAGCCCCGCCCTCCCCGCGCGCATTGTGAGTCTATCGATGTGCGTACCCCCAAGAAGGAGACGCTGACATGGTCATTCACTTCAAGGTTGCAGGTCACTTGGCCTGTGGCCACCACGGCACCAACCTCCCCTCCAGCACCGAGCTGAACCGGGTAAAATGCCGTACCTGTCGCAATACCGATGCCTACAAAGAAGCGCGCCGCACCCAGCGCAACGCCGCCCGCCGCGCCAATCGAAAAGCCAAGACTCAGACCCACGTTGACTGGCGCAGCGCGTGGACGCAGCGCCTTACCGACTTGCCTGGTTTGCAGCGTTTGCCACGCGGGTTCAGTGGGCAGCCATTCGTGTAATCACGGCGCAACCGCTATTTGCCTGATGGCTTGTTCGTATTCCTCGACGGACTGTGAACCAGCCACCAGGTGACGCCCATTCATTACCATGGCCGGGACAGAGTTGATGCCGCGCCTGCGGTAAAAATCTTCAAGCTCACGGACTTCAACGGCGAACTCCCCACTGTCCAGCACCCCTTGAGCGCGTGCAGTGGAGAGCCCCGCTTCACCGGCGAGACGCACCAAGGTGTCGTGGCTGCTGATATTTTCCCCATCACTGAAATGCGCCTTGAACAGAATGTGCTTGAGCGAGACTTGGCGACCTTCAACTGCCGCCCAGAACAACAGCCGGTGCGCGTCGAAGGTGTTATAGAAGTGAGTACGCTTCGCCAAGTCGAACCTGAAGCCCAAGGCGTTGCCACGGTCGATCACCATGACATTACGCGCGGTGACTTCGGCCAAGGTGCGGCCATATTTGCGCATCATGTGTTCGACAGCGTTTTCGCCCTCAGGCGGCATGTCCGGGTTCAGCTCGAAGGGTTTGAACGTCAGCTCCACGGTAACTTCGCCCGCCAGGTTCGCGATGGCCTGTTGCAGCGCTACCGCGCCGAGTGCACACCATGGGCACATCACATCCGACACGAAGTCGATGCTGACAGGACGAGTCACGATAGGCTCTCCAACAGGTTATTGCGCCATTCGATGGTATTGAACAAGGCCATCAGTAATTCTCCAATTCGCGCCCTGCCGGGATGACAGAGCGGCGATTGGGAAGAACTCTAGGAGGTTGTGCCGGATGGATAAATAAGGGGGCACGCACTTCATTTGTACTTCGGTGTAATCAGTTTGCCGATTGTTTAAAGGCCACGCTGCGATTGGTTAATATGCTTTCCAAATTCGCGGGCTCTACACTCACATGGGTTTTGCGCCTGATCTCTTCCAACCCCAGCTCTATCCGATAGTTGCAAAGATGATCAAAAAGCCTGTCGTGAGTTTCCGAAATCGCCGCCCCTTCATTTTTCGCGAACAGGATGTGAAGAACGGCCATCAAGGGGAGTGACAGGCACTCATCTGAATCATTTTCGAAAAAATCCTCCATCTGCGCGGATAACACCTCCAGCCAATGGTCGCTCAAGTTACAAGGCAGGGTCGACTCCGGCCCGTTTCGCATGACCTCTTTAGAGAATGATTTGAGCAGATCTTCACTCATGAGCAGTACCCTCATTTACCTATCTGGAGCCCAAGATTTAACAACTTGGCAGAGGTCATTTGGAAGCAAAGTCAGCGTCTGAAGCGTCCTGATTTCTTGAGTGCTTTTTCGTACACGCCTCGACGAATTCTTGAAGTCACAGCTAACTACTTGTTGAATTTACCTGACATGGCGGGGTGTGTAGGCGGCGGATCGCCAAGCGAGCGTAACGCCCAAGCCGGCACCAGCGGCCAGGCAAACGGCAATGCACAGGTTCGCGACGATGAAGGCCTGGGTGATCGCGGCTGGATCAGTGCGCGAACCGAGTACGCTATAAAACACCCCGCCAATCACAGCGACGCTGAGGGCAGTGCTGACTTGCAGGGTCGAACTGACGATGCCGGCAATCATGCCCGAATAGGCCGGCGCCACACTGCCGGTGACCATGCGCATCAACGTCGGCAGGGCCAGCCCTTGCCCCAGCCCAATCATAAACAGAGTCGCTCCCAGCCCCACCGGCGCCAGTGGCGCACCGACGGGTGTCGCAGCGATGAGCCAGACCAGCGCAAGCAACCCGATGGACTCCAGCGCCATGCCGAGCGGATTGACATAGCCGCCGAGTATGCGCCGCCCCAACGGGGTCAACAGGGGGCCGACCAGGAACCCTGCGCCAAATGGCAGGAACACCAAGCCGGCGCTCAGCGCAGAGGTGTGCAACGCCTGCTGCAGGTATACCGAAAACAACAGAAAGAACACGCCAATTGAGTAAAACAGCAATGCAACCACCAGTGCACGGCCCAACCTGGGGGCGGTCAACGCAATGGGGGCGATCAGCGGCACGCCACCCGCGCGGCCCAGGTGAGTCTCATAGCGCCAGAACCACCGCGCCAATAGAGGGACGGCAAGAAGAGACAACCACGACCACCACGGCCAGCCTGCTTCCCTGCCCACGGTCAACGGCACAATGAGCGCGCCGAGGCAGGCAACCGACAACGCCATGCCGCCCAGGTCCAATTGCGTGGTATGACGCAATTTCACGTCCTTCAGCAGGGGAATGCCAAACAGCAAGACCAGCGCCGCCACCGGCAAGTTGACCAGGAAAATCGCTCGCCACCCCAAACCCATGGGATCAACGGAAATCAAGATGCCTCCCAAGGCCTGGCCGATCACGGAGGCCAGGCCGAAGACAGCACCATATAAGCTGAGCGCGAGCGGCTTTTCTGACTCGGGAAAAATCGCCTGCACCGACGCCAGCGCCTGCGGGGCCATCACGGCGGCCGTGACGCCCTGTAAAGCGCGTCCGGCGACCAACACCCAGGGCGACCCGGCAAAACCGCACAGCACCGAGGCGGCCGCAAAACCAACCAGCCCGAACAGAAACACACGGCCTCTGCCGTACAGGTCCCCAAGTCGTCCGCCAGTGATCAGTGTCACGGCATACAGCGCGGCATACGAGGAAATGACTAGCTGCTCGGCGGAGGCCGAGCCGCCCAACGCGTCGCGGATCGACGGCAGTGCGACATTGACGATAAAGAAATCCAGCGGCGGGAGGAACGCGCCGACCAGCAAAACCGCGAACATTGCCCAGCGGCGTGGGTCAGGCTGGGAAACAGCAGTGCGCAACATGGACGTACTCCATACACAATCAGTCAGGGTTGGGCTCTGCGTCATCCGCCAACTCAAAGGGGCGCGCATCCCAAACGGCTTCTGGTTCAGATAGCGCCGAACGCTTCCGAGCCCGCGATGGGCTTCCAGTTTTCCAGTGGCGTCAGGAAGTGCAGCTCGAAACGTCGCTTGGTAAACAGCCATTGGCCTTCGCGTCGTTCGAAGCAATCGTGATAAAGGCCACTGACTTGCACTGGACCTTTTTCGAGGTCATGAAACAAGCAGTCAGCTGCGACGGTTGCCGTGGCTGCGTCGCCCTCGATATGAATCAGCGGGTTGGACATCCAGTGGTGCATGTGGGGCATCTTTCGCCAGCTGTTGTGTGCCATCGCGACAATACCCTCCGGGCCAGCGCCTTCGCCGAAGCCTGGCAGGTCCAGAACAGCGTCGGCATGCCAGATCGTGCGTAACAAGTCGGGGTCCAAGCGATCGAACGCATTGGCGTAGGCAGAGATGAGTGATTCGATGGCCGCACGGCTTTCCAGGGCCTCCAGTCGAGCGGCCAGGGTTTCAAGGTTCATGCGGGTGTCCTTCTGTGGGTGCAGGAGTCAGGCCTGAAACGGCTTGCCCGCCATTGTGCGAGCCCAGGGGTTGCCGCGGGACTGCCATTACTGCATCTTCACTGTTCACTTTTGTACGGGGTAAACCATGGAATGGAATGACTTGCGCGTCTTCCTGTCCATCGCACGCGGCGGTTCGCTGGGTGCCGCCGCCAAGCTGTTGGGCGTCAGCCATCCCACCGTGGGGCGACGCCTGCACGTGTTGGAGCAGGCCGGTGGCGAGGTGTTTTTCCGCCGCACGGCGTCTGGGTTGGTATTGACCGACAGCGGTGAACGCATTTTTGAACTGGCTGAGGAAATGGAACGTAGCGCACTGGCAATCGAGCGACGCATCGCGGGCGAAAGCGCCCAGCTTGAAGGCCAGTTGCGGATCTCATCGGCGGACTGGTTCGCCAGTTATGTGCTAGGCCCCGTCCTGGGTGAACTCGCCCGGCGCCATCCCTTGATCGTGCCCGAGGTGATTGCAGGGCATCGCTTGTTCGATCTGACGCGCAGAGAAGCGGATATCGCATTTCGGATCGTCCCGTTCACCGAGCCCGACATCGTCCAACGACGGCTCGTTACGCTGAGCTACGGGCTGTACATGAGTGCCCAGGCGTCATTCCCGCTGCAAACGGATGGTGAAGGCCTCGGACTGATCACCATGAACACTGCACAGGCGCATTATCCCGACGTCCTCTGGTTACAGGCCTCGTATCCGCGAGCCAGAACCGTGTTTACCAGCAGCAGCCGGACGGTTCAGGCGCAGATGTGTGGGCTCGGACTGGGCGTTGCCGTACTGCCCCGCGCGCTGGGTGATCAATTGCCCGCGCTAAAACGAGTAGACACCGGCGAGGCGCCACCGGGCCGGGATATCTGGATGGGCTATCACCACGATATGCGACAGATGGACCGACTGCGTGCACTCGCCGACCTGGCAGGCGAGATGATCGGGAGTGCCTGAGGAAAGACGCCCCGTGAAAACAAAAAAACCTGCACAAGGCAGGTTCTCTGTGGGTTTCAGCGACTTCCTGGGATGTCGTGAAACCAAATGATGGTGCCCGAACCCGGAATCGAACCGGGACGCCCTTACGAGCGGGGGATTTTAAGTCCCATGCGTCTACCAGTTTCGCCATTCGGGCGGCAGCGCGTGTTGCAGGGTTGGGAATATATAGATCCAGTCGCTTTGATGCAAGGTCGAAGGGCGGCTTTCTTACCTCAGGGAGCCAGCAAAAAAGCTTGCTAGATCAGTGAGCTAGGCAAGCATCTGGAGGAAAGCCGGCAAACTCATCCAACGCGATGAGCCCCCTACTCTGTTATCGTGGCGTCCTCCCAACGCAATGGATGCACCGCAGAATGGACTCATGGAAGAGAGTGGTAATCGCCACCTTGGCATTGCTCGGCAATCCAGTCGCGGCGGCTGAAAACAACAACCCATTTCAAGCCGCGCTCATGATCACTTCGGTAGCGCCCTTTATACTTGTCTCCGGCGCCACGGCCTTGACCTCTGCCATTCCCGACCAGTTCAAGTCATCCAAAAGTGATGCACTTGTGTTTATCGGCTCAGAGGGTGAGATCCGTGGCGCGCAGTTTGAGCAGGCGTCGCGCTTCTACCGGTCAAGTTATACCGCGCCGCTGATGTCTGACATGCAATTGGCTCAGGCCATTGCCACTTTGAATAGCGATTTAGGCGATGTTGGCCGATGAAGCCTGCCTCCCGGTAACTACTCAGCGACAGTTTCTGCCGCTGGCGCTGGTTTCTTGAGCGCCAGCGCCGGGTCGGGCACTTCAACCCAGCCCTTCTTCATATACTCAGCGGCGACGATCTTACGGATCAGGAAGCAGTAGATGATGGGCAGCCCGGCAATGGGAATCGCCGCCCAGGGCGGGCCTGCGAGAAAGCCCAGCCCGATTGCGACAGCCCAGATCAGCAAATGACGCCAAAGGCCTGAGAAGAGCAGGTAGAGCGGGCCGAGAAACAATACGGCCAACACCTGGAACGCATCGACTTCTTCGACCTGGTCACTCTCTGGATGTTTGAAATAGCGGGTCATTGCACTGTCCTTGTGGGGGTTGATTCAGTGAATATACTCTGAAGGATCAATCCAGTGACACCTCTCGGAGCCTCATCATGAACCCAAACGCCACCGCTCTTGTCCTGATCGAGTTCCAAAACGATTTCACCACCGCAGGTGGCGTGTTTCATGACGCCGTCAAAGACGTCATGCACCAATCCGACATGCTGGCCAACACCGCAACGACCGTGCAACAGGCACGCGCGCTGGGCGTGAAGATCATTCACCTGCCGATCCAGTTCACTGAGGGTTACCCGGAACTGACGACGCGTGATTATGGAATCTTGAAGGGCGTTGCCGATGGCGCTGCTTTTCTTTCCGGCAGTTGGGGCGCCGAGATCACCGAGGCAATCAGCCGTGAAACCGGCGATATCCTCGTGGAAGGCAAGCGCGGGCTGGATGGCTTTGCCACCACCGGCCTGGACCTGGTACTGCGCAACAACGGCATTCAGAACCTGGTAGTGGCGGGATTCCTGACCAACTGCTGCGTCGAAGGCACCGTTCGATCAGGTTATGAGAAGGGTTACAACGTAGTGACGCTGGCCGACTGCACGGCAACGTTCACCGATGAACAGCAAAAAGCGGCCGAAAACTTCACGCTGTCGATGTTTTCGAAGGTGTTGCGACATACCGAGTTTCTTGGGGCGTTAAACACCCAGTAAACAAAAGGGGCGACTGATCAATCAGTCGCCCCTTTTGTTTCATCCGTTCAATGTCAGTCCTGGGTATGCCCGCACCGGCATCTTGTGCCGCTGCGGTTGTTGCCGCGCCAGTTGCACCTGAACCTGTGCCACAGCCTCCAGCACACGTTGTGCCCATTGCTCATCTTCCGGGTCAACCACCACCACGCGAAACCCGTGGTCGAAGCCTTCAAGCTGCACGCCTTCGGAATCATCGACATGCAAGTCGATATCGAAAGCCGGTGGGAATTTTGACGGGGTGCTCGTCAGCCCACGTTCGGTCAGGGCCTGGCTATGTCGCACACTGTTGACCACGCCGTCGACATGGATGCCATACAGCAACAACCAACGGCGGATGTAGGATGGTGTGCGGCCTGAGGAGGTGTAGACCCAAACGCTGCAACCCTGGCGACGCAGCTCACGGGTCAGAGAACGGGTGCCGCAGCGCAAGGGCTCGCCCAACCAACGGTGCACACACGCCGGCAAGCGGCTGTGCTCGGTTGCACTGTGGTGCAGCTGACAGGCCAGTGTGTCGTCGATGTCGAACGAAATACGGATTCGCTGACGCTTGATGAACACACGCTTGATCGTGTCGAGCACTGGGTACCTTCCCATCATTGGCCCCCCTGGTGGGCGGGCGCTGGTGTGTCGCTCAGGAAAAACTCGGTTGGATCTGGAGCGTTATCTTCCAGGAACGCTGCGTATTTTTTCTTGATCTTGGGCAATTCGTACAACGCCATTACGCCATGCTTCGCGGAGTTGCGTATCACCGAGGACGGGTTGAAATAGCCCTCGGCGTTGTCCAGCGTCAGCACAAACGGTGGCAACCCCTCACGCATGAGCAGGTAGCTGACGATCAGCGACCCACTGCGGTGATTGCCTTCAATGAACAACTGCGGCTTGCTCAGGACTCGCACGTAGACACCGGCTGCTCGCTTCCATACGGATTCGTTATGGTGCTTGCAATACCAGTTATACAAATCCTTGATGCCACCTTCCACATTGTTGAAAAAGTGCACTTCGGTCGCCGCCAGGTGCTGCCCGTATTCCTGCCGGCGCACCGGGTCTTTGCCACAGAGCACCGTGGCATTGATCTCCAGCATCAGGTTCAGTTGCTGGAGGTCGAACAGGTCGACACCGCGCGCAACATAGTCGTCAATCAGGGCATAACCTTCAAGCACATTCTGCAGCACTTCGTCTGTCAGCGGGTCGCGTGGCTCGGTAAAGTCCTGGCTAAGCTGGGCAAAACGGCCCTGTACCTTGCGCAGCGCGCGTTCAATCGCGACCAGATCAAGACGACGTGTTGCAGTCATTGGCAATCCTGAAAAACGATGCATGGGTCAGCTGAATTTGCCGCTGATGTAGTCCCCGGTCATTTGCTCACGCGGGTTTTCGAAGATCTGCGCGGTGGCGCCCATTTCCACCAGATAACCGGTGCGGGTGCCCTGGGAGATGTCCACCGAGAAAAACGCGGTGGTATCGGCCACACGGATCGCCTGCTGCATGTTGTGGGTGACCAGTGCGATGGTGTAGTCCTTCTTCAACTCGACCATCAGCTCTTCGACACGACGGGTGGCGATGGGGTCGAGCGCCGAGCAAGGTTCGTCCAACAACAGCACTTCCGGCTCGGTGGCAATTGCGCGAGCAATACACAGACGTTGCTGCTGGCCGCCGGAGAGCGACAGGCCGCTGACCTTGAGCTTGTCCTTGACTTCATCCCACAACGCGGCGCCTTGCAGCGCGTGCTTGACGCGATCACCCAAGTCGCCTTTGTAGCGGTTCAGGCGCAGGCCAAAGGCCACGTTGTCAAAGATGCTCATCGAAAACGGGTTCGGCTGCTGGAACACCATGCCGATGTAACGGCGTACGACGACGGGATCAACGCCCTTGCCGTACACGTCCTGGCCGAGGAAATGCACGTGGCCTTCGAAACGGAAGCCTTTCACCAGGTCGTTCATGCGGTTGAGGCTACGCAGCACAGTCGATTTGCCGCAGCCGGACGGGCCGATGAAGCCGGTGATCTTGTTTTTCTCGATTGGCACATGGCTATCACGCACCGCCATGAAGTTGCCGTAGAAAATCTTGTCCAGCTTGCAGTCCATGACCACAGGCGCCTGGGTGACAAACGGAGCGGCTTTTTGCGCAGTTGAGACGTTCAAAATTCAGGTGCTCCCGTTCTTAGTACTTGGGCTTGCCGAAAATACGGCTCACGATATTCACGACCAGCACGATCATTACCAGCACCAACGAGGCCGCCCAGGCGAGCTCAAGCTGGTTGTCGAAAGGCATGCCGGAGAAGTTGTAAATCAACACGGCCAGGGACGCCGTCGGATTCATGACCGCCAGGCTGCCGTCGTGGTAGATCCAGTAGTTACTGAACAGCGCGGTGAACAACAGCGGCGCGGTTTCGCCGGCAGCACGTGCTACTGCGAGCATCACGCCGGTCAGGATCGCGGGCATGCCGGTGGGCAAGACGATTTTCCAGATCACCTGCGAGCGGGTGCAGCCCATGCCGTACGCCGCGTCCTTCATGATTTTGGGCACCATCTTCATCGACTCTTCAGCCGTCAGCACCACGATTGGCAGCATCAGCACCGCCAGCGCCACACCACCGGCCGGGGCCGAGTAGGTTCCGGTGGTCATCACCACCAAGGCGTAGGCAAACACACCCGCCAGGATCGACGGCAAACCGGTGAGCATCTTGGCGGCGAAGCGCGAAGCATTCGCCAACTTGCTGTCCGGACCCAGTTCAGCGAGGAAGACCGCAGCCAGGATGCCGACCGGCACGGCGATGGCGGCCGCGATACCGACCATCACGAACGTACCGGCCATGGCGTTACCGAAGCCACCGCCGGTCTCGAAACCGGTGGGGGGCAGTTCAGTGAACACTTCCAGGCTCAGGCGTGCGCCACCGCGGGTGATCAGCATGTAGAGCACGGAAATCAGCGGCACGCTGGCCAACAACGCGCCGAACCACACCAGGGTGGTCAGCACCAGGCTGCGCAAGGCACGGCCTTCGAACCGGCGCTGCAGGCTCGGCATGGCGGTGATGGGCGTAGAGAGATCAGTCATTACTTGGTACCCCGCTGGGCGTAGACCATGATCATCGAACCGATGATGTTCACCAGCAGCGTGATAAACATCAGGACCAGTGCGGCGTACATCAACACTTCGATCTCGTTCGGGCCGGCTTCGGGGAAGTTCAGCGCCAACAAGGCGGCCAGGGTGTTGGCCGGCGCAAACAACGAAAGCGAGATGTTGTTCGCGTTACCCACCAACATGGCCAAGGCCATGGTTTCACCCAAGGCGCGACCTAGGCCGAGTACCAGCGAACCGAAGATGCCGGTCGCGGCAGAGGGCACCATCACCTTGAGAATCGCTTCCCAGTGAGTGGTGCCCATACCGTAGGCGGCTTGCTTGGTTTTCATCGGCACACCGGTGAGGGCGTCCTGGGACACGGCGGCAATGGTTGGCAAAATCATGATTGCCAGCACCAGCGCCGCTGGCAGCAGGCCCGGCCCGCTGAGGGACGTGCCGAAAAACGGGATCCAGCCCAGTTCAGTGTTCAGCCACGCAGTCAGCGGGCGGATGGCCGGGATCACCACATAAATGCCCCAGAGGCCGTAGACCACGCTGGGGATGGCGGCGAGCAATTCAACGATGGTGCGAAACACCGCCGCGAGTTTTGCTGGCAGGAAATCCTGGGTGAGAAAAATCGCCATGCTGACGCCGAAAAAGCCTGCGATCAGCAACGCGATGAGGGCGCTGTAAAGCGTGCCCCAAATAGCTGGCAGAATGCCGTACTTGCCTTGGTTAACGTCCCAGACACTGCCGAATAGCACGTCAAAACCGTGCTTTTCCATGCCGGGAAGTGCCTTGCGTCCTACTTCGAAGACCAGCGCGAAAACCAGCGCCAGCACCAGCACTACGCCTATGCGTGCAAGTGCACGGAAGGTGCGGTCAACCAGGAAATCCTTTGTAGAAGGTGGCTGGCACGCAGAATCCGGGTTAACCGGTACGACAAAAGGTGTGTTCATTGGCTATTTCCGGAACAAGGGGGAAACGCTCCCGGCATGGCTGACAACCCATACCGAGAGCGGCCTGGCGGCCTTACTGGATGTTGGCGGAAGCTTTGCGAACTTGATCGACAACCGATGGAGGCAATGGGATGTAGCCCATCGAGTCGGCGATTTTCTGACCTTCGGTCAGGCTGTACTCAACCATTTCACGCATGGCTTTGGCTTTGGCTGGGTTGCCGTTGTCCTTGCGGAAGATCATCCAGGTGTAGGACGTGATCGGGTAGGACTTGGCGCCATCCGGATCC
This sequence comes from Pseudomonas sp. IPO3749, assembly GCF_013386605.1. Lineage (NCBI taxonomy): Bacteria > Pseudomonadati > Pseudomonadota > Gammaproteobacteria > Pseudomonadales > Pseudomonadaceae > Pseudomonas > Pseudomonas sp. IPO3749. The sequence goes on from NZ_JACARN010000053.1 coordinate 21,001, forward strand.
GGCAGCCAGGCCACCAGGCTTTCCGGCATTTTCACCGCAGCCAGGGCTTCGGCGCCGCTTTCGGCGTTAGGTACAACGTATTTGCCGGCCTTGTTCTGCAGCTGGGCAAAGTCAACCTTGGCCAGTTTGGCGAAGCCGTATTCGATGTAGCCAATCGCGCCTGGAGTCTGGCGAACAGTGGCGGTTACACCGTCGTTTTTCGGCGACTTGATGAACTTGTCGCTGGCTGGCCAGTTAACGGTGTTGCCTTCGCCCAGGTCTTTCTGGAACTCAGGGTTGATTGCGGCCAAGTGCTTGGTGAACACAGCGGTGGTACCGCTGGAGTCTGCGCGCACAACCACGGTGATCGGCATGTCAGGCAGTTTCAGGCCTGGGTTGGCGGCAGCGATCTTGGGATCGTTCCACTTGGTGATCTTGCCCAGGAAGATGTTGGAGTACACATCGCGTGGCAATTTGAGTTCTTTAGGATTGCCCGGCAGGTTGAACGCCAACACGATTTCACCAGCGGTCATCGGCAGCAGTTGCGCGCCTTCGGCCACCTTGGCGATGTCTTCGTCTTTCATGGCCGAGTCGCTGGCGGCGAAGTCGACGGTTTTGTTCAGGAAGTCCTGTACACCCGCACCGCTACCTTTGGATTGGTAGTCAACGGTGACACCCTCGGTTTTCTTGCTGAAATCCTTGAACCAGGTGAGGTAGATCGGCGCTGGGAAACTCGCACCGGAACCGGTGAGGCGGATGCTCTCGGCAGCAAACACCGAGGTGGCACTGAGAGAAACCGCAACGGCGAGTGCAGCAGACTTCATCAGACGTTTCATTCAGGAAAATCCTTGTGATTTCGGGCCCGGGAACTCTGCAACATTCTTGTTACGGTTTTATGAACGTGGGGTGGCAAAACGCCTGGTTGTCCCCCTCTCCCACCGCAATCACGACAATTGATGTCATTGGTTAGTAACAAAATGCGACTAAGACTTTGCCATCCCCCACCACGCGAGTTCCGCCCATGTCCTCAATAGAAGATGCCTTGATGCAGCGCATCCATCGTGAATTGCTGGATCACAGTGACGAAGAGCTGGAACTGGAATTATCCGAAGACGGGCACGACCTCAACGCGCTGTTCGACGAGCACGTCGGTGAAAGCGCCGAAAAAGCCGCGCGCAGGATCTACTTCAGTGAACTGTTCCGCCTGCAGGGCGAGCTGGTGAAATTGCAGAGCTGGGTGGTCAAGACCGGTCACAAAGTGGTGATCCTGTTCGAAGGGCGCGATGCCGCCGGCAAAGGCGGTGTGATCAAGCGCATCACCCAGCGCCTGAACCCGAGGGTCTGCCGAGTGGCCGCCCTGCCCGCGCCGAATGACCGTGAACAGACTCAGTGGTATTTCCAGCGCTACGTCTCGCACCTGCCGGCCGCCGGCGAAATCGTGCTGTTTGATCGCAGCTGGTACAACCGCGCCGGCGTCGAGCAGGTCATGGGGTTCTGCAACGCGGACCAGTACGAAGAGTTCTTCCGCACCGTGCCGGAGTTCGAGCGCATGCTCGCCCGCTCCGGCATTCAGTTGATCAAGTACTGGTTTTCCATTTCCGACCAGGAACAACACCTGCGCTTTCTTAGCCGTATTCACGACCCGCTCAAGCAATGGAAGCTCAGCCCCATGGACCTGGAGTCGCGTCGGCGCTGGGAGGCCTATACCAAGGCCAAGGAAATCATGCTCGAGCGCACCCACATCGCCGAAGCGCCGTGGTGGGTGGTGCAGGCGGATGACAAGAAGAAAGCCCGGCTCAACTGTATCCACCACCTGCTCGGGCAGATGCCGTATGAAGAAGTCGAGCTGCCGGTGATCGAACTGCCGCAGCGCGTGCGCCAGGAAGACTACTCCCGCAGCCCGACACCACCGGAACTCATCGTGCCGCAGCTCTACTAACTGAGCTGATCACACAGGAACGGCACACTGGCGAGCCGTGAAGTGGGGTGAAACGCCAGTACCCGCGTGGCCACCAACAGGTAAGCGACTTCCTCGGAGGACATGAACGCCATGCCGCCGAGGATTTCGAAGGCGCGGGTACTGATGCGGTTGATCGCCTCTTGCACCGCAAACCGCGTGGCTTGCGCGCGCGCCAGATCCGCGCGCAGGAACCGGTTCTGGTCGATGGCAACCGCCAGGCCGCGTATCGCCATCGTGGCGCCCTGCAGATCAATCAGCAGCATGGCGCGATCATCCTGCGAGCCTTTGTTGCACGCCAATGCCCTCGACGCCAACGCAGACGCCATGCCCAGGTAGGACGCCGACGCAAGCAGTTGGAACCAGATCGCAAACAAGTGCTCACCCGTGCCCTGGTGCACATCGTCCAACTGGTTATCCACGGCCTTGCTGAAATACATCATCGCCTCTGGCACCAACAGCTTGTCGAAGATCACTTCATGGCTGTCGGCGGCCTGTAGATGCGGCACCGACCAGAACTTTTTCCGCTGGATATTCGGATCACCCGCCAACCCCAGGCCGATGCCTATATGGGTCTGGCCTTGCGGGTCGACGTAGTTGACGCCAAAGGTGATCGCGTCAAAGTGATGGGTCATCGTGCACGGCTTCTTGCTGCCACTCACCCAATAACCTGCGTCTGTTTTTTCTACGGACAGCGTGGACTCCAGGATATTGGCGTGCGCCCGCCCCTCGGCAAAACCCGAGGCGACCAACAGGTTGTCGCGAGCGACCACGCCGAGCATTCCCTGGATATCGGGAAAGAAACGACTTGCCGCCATCATGCCGGCCACCGTGTGATGGTGCATGGTCATCATCACCGCCAATGAGGGGCAATGGGCGCCGACCCAAGTGTGTACCTGAGCCAGGTTGACTGCGCTGATCCCGCCGCCACCAAGTTCCTTGGCGATGGAAAGCCCTGGAGCGCCCACTGTTTTTAATAACCTGGCCAGTTGTTTAGACTCGCCACGTTCAAGTTCAATCAGCGAGGCCGCTTCAAGAACAGGCACCAGCTCAGGAATATAGGCTAAAGCGGCATCTCTTTCATCACTTAGAAACATAATAAACGAACCCTTGTTATTGTTTAGGCTTTAAGTAATGTCGCGCATAACGGCTGTCCAACTTCGACAGCGGCAATAACATAAAGAAGTCCGCCACATTGAATTCCTTATCCCACGCCGGTGCACCACAGACCCAGCCACCACTGCGTAAATAACCTTTGAGCAAGGGGGGGACGCGCGGCACATGTCCGGGCGCGAACTCATCCAAGGGAAAAGGGATATGGGGCGTTACGCGATAGTCGGCAGGCGCTCGATTTTCTGCGGTAAAACCGCGATACAACGCCGCCGCATCATGACCACCATCGGACAGGCTCACGCTCGCGCAGCCCATCAAATGGTCGCAGCCCTGGCTCTCCATGTACCTCGCAAGGCCTGACCACAACAGCATGATCACGCTGCCGCTGCGGTATTCGGGGTGGACACAGGCATGCCCGGCTTCAACGGTCCTGGCGCGCAATGACGCCAGCCCACTCAGATCAAACTCCCTCTCCGAGTAGTAGTGCCCCATGCGTTGTGCAGCGGCCGGGCCCATCAGGCGGTAGGTGCCCACCACAGCTGCAGTCTTGGCGTCGCGGACCAGCAAGTGGTCGCAGTAGTCATCAAACTCGTCAGCATTCAACGCCTCAGAATTCGCAAGTCCAGACAATTTGAACGTTTCGGTAAATACACGATAACGCAGGCGTTGCACCTCACGTATTTCTTCTTGCCGAGTGGCGAGGCTGACCACTAACCCTGCACGCGGAAGTTGTGCAGCTGAATGTTCTTCACTGGATACCGACGGAGATCGCATTCCTGTTCCTTTGAGTCGCCACACAAGTAAGAGGCAAGTAGTGAGCAGGACACTAACATGCGACTTTATGCGGGCAACGTAAGGAAACTCCGAAACAAGTTGCGATCTTTTGTGGTGGGTAAAGTTACTGTGGTGAACTACTCACCACCCGCAACGCCAACCCCTCATACGCATCCAGGGTAATGGTGAATTCCCCCTCCGCCGTCAGGTCGCCCTCCACACGCTCATTGATGATGTCCACCACCATCCCGGCAGCAATATCGGATAAATGCAGGGTTTCAGTGATCGGCGTGGCACCAAAATTCAGCGCAGTGATTTGCGTGCCTTTGCCGGCCGGCAATTCATGGACCATTACCAGCAGCGCCGAGTTTTCAACCTCCGGCACCAGAATCTGGCGGCTGGCGGCGATGTCATAGGCGCGGCGCACCGCGAGGATTTTCTGCAGTTGGGAAGCGAAGGACTCAGGGTCCTGCAACTGGCTGTTCAAGCTGCCGTAAAGGCTTTTCGAGCGTGGCATCTGGCCAGCCGAAAGCTCAGCGTCCGGGTTCAAATCCACCAGGTCATACGCGCCGCGATGAATCCAGCGCGTATCGCCATCCTGCATCAAGTGCTCGACCTCTTCGGCCGCCAGCGGCAGCGCGCCCACCAGGTCCCAGCCCGACAGGGCAAACACCCCAGGCTGCATGGCGTTGTACATCACCAGCAGCAAATGGATCTGGCGGATCTGCCGGGTGTCAGCTTCGGTGATCGCCTCCAGATCACGAATGCCCAGCGCCGCCGTGATGATGCTGGCCGTGGTGCACGACACGCCATTGGTCACGAACTTGAGGTTATACGGTGCATGCTCACCGGCCAGGCGCTCGTACATCTGCTCGCGAATGTGCTCGCGCAGGATGTTGCCGGGAAAGGTCTGCCCCTGGTACAGGAAGGTGTCATGGGCGTGCAACGTCCAGAAGTGCACCAACTCCAGCGTCAGCTCATCGTGGTTCTGCAACGCATGGATCAGCGAACCGGGGTCGATGCCTTGGCGGTGCATTTCACGCAACATCAGGCGCAGGAACTCGGCGTCGCCCAACAGCAGTGCATGCTGGTACGCCGGGCGGGTGATGAAGTCATAGGACAGGTCAGCGCCGCCATGGGACATGGAAGCGATGTCATCCACGGTGAGGTTCAACTCCTGGAAGCTGAAACCGCCGGCCTTGCGAATCGCGCCGCCGAGCAACTGGTTGCCGGTGATCGACAGCGGATGGCTCTCGGACCAGGCCGTGCCGTCCAGCTTGCGCTCCACACCGAGAAAACCGTTGGCGTCCAGGCGCAGGATCTTCGCGCCCATCACATCGATGGCGTGCAGTGCGTCACCGATGATCATCTGCTGCGCGGCAAAGGTCGGGTCCAGCCAATTCAGCGATGGCTGGCCTTCCTTGAAGTAATGCAGGTACACCCAGCGACGCGGTTTGCCATCCACACCGAGCACCACGTCTGTCGCGCTCCAGTCGGTTTCCTTGACGCCGGGTTCGAAGAAGATCACCCGCTGCAACTGGCCGACGATGTAGTGTTTGTCACGCAACGCATCGACCTGGACGGGGCTGAGGTTTTGCGCGTCACGGCCCTCAGCGACGTCGGGCAGCAGCGCCCAGTCCTCCTCGCGAATCTCCACCATGTGATACAGGCCGGGATAGTCTTCGTAGGCCATCTCGGCCAAGCGAAAGTCCGCGCCCTTGCCGGTGTGGGACGGGATCACATCGTCGATGATCACCGCATTGTGCGCCGCCGCCATGCGCGTCAACGCCTGCAACTGCGCCTCGGTGCCCAACTGTGGGTCGATCTCGAAGCTGATGCGGTCGAAATTACCGTCGATGGTCGGTGTGTGCTGCGTGCCCTTCAGGCCGCCGGACTTCTTCAACGGGCCATTGTGGATGCCCTGGATGCCGATCTTCGACAACGCCTGCCACAGCGCCTCATCCCCCAGCGCCTCCAACACCGTGCCGCCCTCGCGGGTCACGATCGACGCCGGATACGCGGTAAACCACACGGACGAGAGGGCCGAAGCATCACGGGGCCGCGTCTGCGCGTACGGCTGCTGCCACAACCGGCCCTGGCCCGAATAGAGCTTGGCGCGCTGGCGTGCAGCGTGCAGCATCGATTGTTCCACCAGCCAGTTCACATGGTTGTTTTCAGCCGCCGTCATATGCCTGATCCCTGTTGTCGTCCAAAGGTTGCTCGTAAGCATAGGAGCCACAACCGGGGCGATTCGTTGCATTGCAATGTGGGCGACTACGCCAACTGCCGATACTGCCTCGGCGTAAACCCGGTCGACGCCTTGAACTGGCGGGTAAACGCACTGTGGTCGGTGTACCCGCATTGCAGCGCCACTTCGGTGATCGGCAGGTCAGTGTGCAACAGCCGGTGCGCCTGCTCCAGACGCACTTTCTGGATCATCTGCCGTGGCGTCAGGTGGAACACGCGCTTGCAGTAGCGCTCCAGCTGCGCCACCGAAATGCCGGCGATCCGGGTCAATTCACCCAGGGTCACGCGGCGGTTGAAGTGTGCGCGGATGTGCGCGTCCACGGCGGCCAGGCGCTGGTACGCCGGGTGGCTTTCGCTGGCGGTTTGCAGGTCGACCGAGATACCCGCCAGGCCGATGATCGCCCCCGTGTGGCTGTACAGCGGCCACTTGTGGGTCAGGCACCAGCCGGGTTCGCGGGTGCCGTACAGGTGCAGTTCCAGCTGGTCTTCCAGCACAAAGCCCTGTTCCAGCACGCGCCGATCCTGTTCGGTGTAGCCCGGCCCCAATTGCGCGGGGAAGACTTCGGCGCTGGTCTTGCCCAACAGCGGTTGCAGCTGCTTGAGGCCGCAGCGCTGCACCAGGGTGCGGTTGGCGAGCACATAGCGGGCCTGGGTGTCCTTGATGAAAATCGCGGCATTGGGGATCACGTCCAGCATCGGCAATAGCTGCGCGACACTGCCCACTAACTGCTCGATGTCTTGGGGGTTGCTCCCTTGGCAAAGGGTCGCAAACGCGTTCTGCAGCATGACGGTTGATCCCCGCTGGTTGCCTGGACGGGTAGCAGATTGCCCGATGCCCAGCGCCCTGTCGAGCCACTAAAACTGTGCTGATTTCGTCATCGATGCCGGCAAAAAACATCAATCGCGCCGCCCTTCATGAGTTCACTGTATGGCCACTGCATGCCTATCCAATAACTCACAAGAAGGCGACGCTATGTCAGCTCAAGGCAAGTTCAAGAAACAGCTTTCCCTGATGGACCTGACCTTTATCGGGTTGGGTGCCATCTTTGGTTCGGGCTGGTTGTTCGCAGCCAGTCACGTATCCGCAATAGCAGGCCCAGCGGGCATTATTTCCTGGCTCATCGGCGGTTTCGCGGTGCTGCTGTTGGGCATTGTGTACTGCGAATTGGGCGCGGCATTACCGCGTGCCGGCGGCGTGGTGCGCTACCCGGTTTATTCCCACGGCCCGCTGTTGGGCTACCTGATGGGTTTCATCACGCTGATCGCGTTTTCCAGCCTGGTGGCCATTGAAGTGGTCGCTTCGCGGCAGTACGCCGCGGCGTGGTTTCCGGAGCTGACCAAGGCCGGTTCCAGCGACCCGACCACCCTCGGCTGGCTGGTGCAATTCGCCCTGCTGTGCCTGTTCTTCGTGCTCAATTACCGCAGCGTGAAGACCTTCGCCATCGCCAATAACCTGGTCAGCGTCTTCAAGTTCATCGTGCCGTTGCTGGTGATTGGTGTGCTGTTCACCTTCTTCAAACCGGCGAACTTTGAGGTGCAGGGTTTTGCGCCGTTCGGGCTGTCGGGCATCGAGATGGCGGTGTCGGCCGGTGGGGTGATTTTTGCTTACCTGGGGCTGACGCCGATCATCTCGGTGGCCAGTGAAGTGAAGAACCCGCAGCGCACGATCCCGATTGCCTTGATCCTTTCGGTGTTGTTGTCGACCGCCATCTACGTGCTGCTGCAAACCGCCTTCCTCGGTGGCGTGCCCACGGAAATGCTCGCCAATGGCTGGGCCGGGATCAGCAAGGAACTGGCGCTGCCTTATCGGGATATCGCCCTGGCGCTGGGCGTGGGTTGGTTGGCCTACCTGGTGGTCGCCGACGCGGTGATCTCGCCCAGTGGCTGCGGCAATATCTACATGAACGCCACCCCTCGCGTGGTGTATGGCTGGGCGCAGACCGGCACGTTCTTCAAGATTTTCACGCGTATCGATGAAAAGTCCGGCATTCCACGCCCGGCGCTGTGGCTGACCTTTGGTTTGTCGGTGTTCTGGACCCTGCCGTTTCCGTCCTGGGAAGCACTGATCAATGTGGTGTCTGCGGCGCTGATCCTCAGCTACGCCGTTGCCCCAGTGACTGTTGCCGCGCTACGTCGCAATGCCCCGCAGATGGCGCGGCCGTTCAGGGTCAAGGGCATGGCGGTGCTGGGTCCGTTGTCGTTCATCATCGCCGCGCTGATCGTGTACTGGTCCGGCTGGAGCACGGTGTCCTGGCTGCTCGGCCTGCAGATCCTGATGTTTGTGGTGTACCTGCTATGCGCACGCTGGGTGCCGACTGCGCACCTCAATATCAAACAACAAGTGCGCTCGTCTGCCTGGCTGATCGGCTTCTACGCGGTGACCATCCTGCTGTCCAAGCTTGGCAGTTTTGGCGGCATCGGCGTGATCAGCCACCCGCTAGACACCATTGTCGTCGCCGTTTGCGCACTTGGCATTTACTACTGGGGCGCCGCCACTGGCGTACCGGCTCACCTGGTACGGCTGGAACACGAAGCCGATGAAAGCGAAGCCGTCGATGAACCTCACGCCCCGCTGACACCCGCGACTTACTGATTCAGGAGCCTTTTATGAAGCGACTGCATGTGATCGACTCCCACACCGGCGGCGAACCGACGCGCCTGGTCATGAGCGGTTTCCCGGCGCTGAGCGGCGCCACGATTGCCGATCAACTGCACAACCTGCGCACCGAGCATGATCAATGGCGCCGCGCCTGCCTGCTGGAGCCGCGCGGCAACGATGTATTGGTCGGCGCACTGTATTGCGAACCCGTGACGCCAGGCGCGATCTGCGGCGTGATCTTCTTCAACAACGCCGGTTACCTCGGCATGTGCGGCCACGGCACCATCGGCCTGGTCGCGTCGCTGCACCACTTGGGGCGTATCCAGCCCGGCGTGCACGCCATCGACACGCCTGTCGGTCCAGTGGAGGCCACGCTGCACACAGACGGCAGCGTGACGCTGTGCAATGTGCCCGCCTACCGCCTGCGCAAACAGGTGCCAGTGGAGGTGCCAGGGCATGGCGTGGTCTACGGCGATATCGCCTGGGGCGGCAACTGGTTTTTCCTGGTGTCGGACCATGGCCAACGCTTGCAGATGGACAACGTGGATGCGCTTACCGACTACACCTGGGCGATGCTCAAGGCCCTGGAGGATCAAGGCATTCACGGTGCGGATGGCGCGCTGATCGACCACATCGAACTGTTCGCCGATGACGACCTTGCCGACAGCCGCAACTTCGTGATGTGCCCCGGCAAGGCCTACGACCGCTCACCCTGCGGCACCGGCACCAGCGCCAAGCTGGCCTGCCTGGCCGCCGATGAAAAACTCAAGCCCGGTGAAATCTGGACCCAAGCCAGCATCACCGGCAGCCAATTCGAAGGCCGCTATGAATGGGACGGCGAGCGCGTGCGGCCCTTCATCACCGGCAGCGCCTACATGACCGCCGACAGCACCTTACTGATCGACGAACGCGACCCGTTTGCCTGGGGCATCTAAGCCCTTCCCTGTTTGTACTGAACGTTCCAAGGAGTTAGAACAATGAGCGACAACATCTTCACCGGCTGCATCCCCGCCCTGATGACCCCGTGCACCGCCGAGCGCAAACCGGACTTCGACGCCCTGGTCACCAAGGGCCGGGAATTGATCGATATCGGCATGAGCGCCGTGGTGTACTGCGGCTCCATGGGCGACTGGCCGTTGCTCACCGAGGCCGAACGCCAGGAAGGCGTGGCACGCCTGGTGGCGGCCGGTGTACCGACCATCGTCGGCACCGGTGCGGTCAACAGCCGTGAAGCCGTGGCCCATGCCGCCCACGCCGCCAAAGTCGGCGCCCATGGCCTGATGGTGATTCCGCGCGTACTGTCCCGTGGTGCCTCCGCTACCGCACAGAAGGCGCACTTCTCGGCCATCCTCAAGGCTGCGCCAAACCTGCCAGCGGTGATCTACAACAGCCCCTACTACGGCTTCGCCACCCGCGCCGACCTGTTCTTCGAACTGCGCCGCGAACACCCGAACCTGATTGGCTTCAAGGAATTCGGCGGCGGTGCCGACCTGCGCTACGCCGCCGAACACATCACCTCCCAGGACGAGAACGTGACCTTAATGGTCGGCGTGGACACCCAGGTGGTGCACGGTTTCGTCAATTGCAACGCCACCGGCGCCATCACCGGCATCGGCAACGCCCTGCCTCGCGAAGTGCTGCAACTGGTGGCCTTGAGCAAAAAAGCAGCCAAGGGCGATGCCAAGGCCCGTCGCCAGGCCCGTGAGCTGGAAACCGCGCTGGCAGTGCTGTCGTCCTTCGACGAAGGCTGCGACCTGGTGCTGTATTACAAGCACTTGATGGTACTTAACGGTGACAAAGGCTACGCCCTGCACTTCAATGAAACGGATGTGCTCAGCGACGCCCAGCGCCGTTATGCCGAGAACCAGTACGCACTGTTCCGCCAGTGGTACGCCAACTGGTCGGCGGAACAGAACGTCGCCTGACCCCCTTGCGCGCCGCTGCGGTTCTCGCAGCGGCCAACCCCTTTTCTAGCAGGACGACCCCATGACTCTGACGGGCAAAATGCTGATCGGTCAGCAACTCATTTCCGGAAACCGCGAGGCGATCCGGGCGATCAATCCCGCCACCGATACCCCCATGGAACCGGCCTATCCAGGCGGCGACGGCGAACAGGTGGCCCAGGCGTGTGCCTTGGCGTGGGCGGCGTTTGATAAGTACCGCGAAACGTCGCTGGAGGCGCGTGCCAGCTTTCTTGAAGCCATCGCCACGCAGATCGAAGCCCTGGGTGATGAGCTGATCGAACGTGCCGTTGCCGAAACCGGCCTGCCCCACGCGCGCATCCAAGGCGAACGCGGGCGCACCTGCGGCCAACTGCGCACCTTTACTCGCACCGTACGCGCCGGGGAATGGCTGGATGTGCGGGTGGACCCTGCACAGCCGCAACGCCAGCCACTGCCTCGTCCAGACCTGCGCCAGCGCCATATCGCGCTGGGCCCGGTGGCCGTGTTTGGTGCGAGCAACTTTCCCCTGGCGTTTTCCGTAGCCGGCGGCGATACCGCCTCCGCGCTGGCCGCCGGTTGCCCGGTAGTGGTGAAGGCCCATGCCGCGCATCCGGGCACCAGCGAACTGGTGGGCCGGGCGGTGGCGCTGGCGGTCAAGGCGTGTGGCTTGCCCGAAGGCGTGTTTTCGCTGTTGTACGGTTCGGGACGCGAGGTGGGGATTGCGTTGGTCACCGATCCGCGCATCAAGGCGGTTGGTTTCACCGGCTCGCGCAGCGGTGGCGTGGCGTTGACCCAAGCGGCGCAGGCCCGGCCCGAGCCGATTCCGGTGTATGCGGAGATGAGTTCGATCAATCCGGTGTATCTGTTCCCAGCCGCACTCACCACACGCGGTGAAGCGTTGGCGAAAGGCTTTGTGGCGTCGCTGACTCAGGGTGCCGGGCAGTTTTGCACCAACCCTGGCTTGGTGATCGCGGTACAAGGGCCTGCGTTGGATCGCTTTATCGGCACGGCCAGTGAAATGCTGCCCAACTGTGCAGCGCAGACCATGCTGACCCCCGGCATTTTCAGTGCCTTCGATGCAGGCGTGGCCGCACTGACAGAACACGCCAAGGTGGCGGCAAAAGGGTTGCCAGCAGAAGGCCCCAACAGAGGCCAAGCCCACCTGTTCGTGACTCAGGCCAAGGATTTTTTAGCCAATGAACACCTGCAAGCCGAAGTCTTCGGCGCCGCTTCATTGATCGTCGTATGCGCCAATAACGAAGAGGTGCACCAGGTGTCCGAACACCTGGAAGGCCAACTGACCGCGACCCTGCAGATGGATGACGACGATCTGCCAAGCGCCAAGGCCCTGCTGCCGGTGCTTGAGCGCAAGGCCGGTCGCTTGCTGGTCAACGGCTGGCCGACGGGTGTGGAAGTCTGTGATGCCATGGTGCATGGCGGCCCCTTCCCCGCCACGTCAGACTCGCGCAGCACCTCGGTGGGCACGGCGGCGATCCAACGGTTTTTGCGACCGGTGTGTTATCAGGACTTCCCCGATGCGCTGTTGCCTGCTGCACTCCAGCACGGCAACCCGTTGCTGCTGCGGCGCCTGCTCGATGGCCAGAGGGAGGCGTAGGCCATGTCCGATGCGGATATCGTCGTGGTCGGCGCCGGCATTATCGGCGTCGCCTGCGCGCTGCAACTGGCGCGTCAGGGCCAGCAAGTGCGGGTAGTCGACCCGCAGGAACCCGGCATGGGCGCGTCCTATGGCAACGCCGGGCACTTGGCGACCGAACAGGTGTTCCCCATTGCCGACCTGTCGATCCTCAAGCGCTTGCCCGGCATGCTGCTGGACCCCATGGGCCCGCTGCGCCTGGATTGGAAATACCTGCCGCACGCCCTACCCTGGTTCGCGCGTTTGCTGCTGAACCTGCGCCCGGCGAGTTATCAGCGCACGGTCGCGGGTATCCGTACGCTCAATGAAGGTAGCCTGGGTGCGTGGCAGCGCCTGCTGCACAGCATCGGGCAGCCGGAGTTGTTGCGTGAGGATGGTTCGCTGCTGGTATTTGAGCGTACGGAATCACGGGAAGCGCTCAATGCCTTGCAGCAGCGCATGCAACAGCAGCAGGTGCCGGTGGCGTTCTGGTCCGACGATGCCATACGCCAGGCTGCACCGCAGTTGAGCGACAACATTCAGGGCGGGCTGTTTTTTCCCGGCACCGGGCACTTCCTGGATCCCTACCACGTGGTCTGCGAACTGGTATGTGCGGCCAAGGCCAGCGGCGTGCAGTTTCTTAAACGCCACGTGCTGGATGGCCGCGTCGACGCACAGGGCGTGTCACTCACCACTGACCAGGGACCGCTGTCCGCGCGCCAGGTGCTGATCGCCTGCGGCGCCCACTCGGCCAAACTGACCGCAGCCCTGACCGGCGAGAAAGTCCCGCTGGACACGGAGCGCGGCTACCACCTGATGCTGCCCCATGAGCACCATCGCCTGCCGTTTGCCGTCACTTCCCTGGAACGAAAATTCATCATGACCCCCATGACCGATGGCCTGCGCCTGGCCGGCACGGTGGAATTCGCCGGCCTCGATCGCCCGGCGAATATGGAGCGCGCCTGGCAGTTGCATCGGTTGAGCAAGGGGTTGTTTCGCGAGGACCTGAGTGCAGAAGGTGCAACGCCGTGGATGGGGTTCCGGCCGTCGTTGCCGGATTCACTGCCCGTGATTGACCGGGTGTGTGATGGGAAGGTGATGCTCGCGTTTGGGCATCAGCATTTGGGGTTGACGCAGGCGGCGGTGACGGCGGAGTGGGTTGGGGCGTTGGCGAAGGATCAAGCGCAGTTACTGACGCCTTATCGCCTGGACCGATTCTGAGATCCCTTGTAGTGAGCAGGCTTGCCCTGCTCACCACAACAAGCGGCGGGTTTTACTTGACCAAGCGCTTCTCCTTCGAGGGGCGATAGCCGAAATACGAGCTATAGCACTTGCTGAAATGGCTCGGCGACACAAACCCACACGCCACCAGCACCTCCACCTGTGAAAGCTCGGTGTGCTGCAACAGCCGTCGCGCTTCAGTCACGCGCAGTTCCATGTAGTAGCGCTGCGGCGTGGTGCCCAGTTGTTCCTTGAACAAACGCTCCAACTGGCGACGGGAACGGCCGGCGTAGACGGCGAGTTGGTCCAGCTCCAGGGGCTCCTCCAGGTTGGCGTCCATCAGCTTCACCACTTCACGCAGGGGCGCGCTGACGCTGACGTTTTCGGTGGGTTTGATGCGCCGATAGCGCGACTCTTCAAAGGCCAGGATGTCTTCGATCCCTTCGACCAGTGCCTTGTCATGCAGGCCCTTGATCCAGTCCAGCGCCATGTGGAAGGCACCGGACGGACTTGAGGCCGTCAGGCGGTCGCGGTCGATCACGTAGGGTTCGCTGGTGACGTGGGTAGCCTTGGACACTTCTGCCAGCGCCGGGCGATGTTCCGGGTGGATTGCGCACCTATAGCCTTGCAACAGCCCCGCACGGCCCAGGAACCAGGCGCCGTTCCACAGGCCGGCGAGGCTGATACCCTGTTCGGCGGCGGTGCGCAGCAGGTGGATGAAGTCTTCGCTGGCCTTGAGTTCCGTGCGAAAGCCGCCGCAGATCACCAGCAGTTCCAGGTCTTGCAGCGCTGCCACGTCCAGGCGTGCATCCGGGCGGATCACCAGGCCAAGGTCGCTGATGACTTCGCCATCGTCACAGCCGAACGTGCGCGCGGCAAACAGATCGGGACGCAGCAGATTGGCGGTAACGAACGTGTCGAGAGTCTGGGTGAATGCGGGCAGGGAAAAGTGTTCGAGCAACAGGAAGCCGACGCGGGTGACCGCCGCCGGCTGCGAGGTTTCGTTGAGGTAGCGCAGGTTCTTGCCTTTCATGCCGCCGCTGAATTGACGTCTTTCCATCGAGGGTTGGCCCACTCTTATTGTTGATGCAATGGGCGCCATCTTAGGGGCAAATGCGTCGGCTGTCTCAGGCCCTGATCTTGAAATAACCACAAGCGAGCAAAGCCCCCGGCTAAACAGGGTCAGTCGCATCTGATACGGTTTTTTCTTTGCTATCTGCGTCTGTATCGAAACGCCGCCTGGGCGGACAATAGCGCCACCCCTACTCCCTTCCCTCTGGAGGCCTTATGACCAAGATGGCACTTTTCCTGTTCGGCTTTTTGGTGTTGACCATCGGCATCGGCCTGCTGGCGACCATCTCGCCAGTCTGACAGTCAGCCGGCGAACAGCATCGGGTACAACGACAGCACCAGCAACGCCGCCATCGACCCGTTGAACAGCCGCAACCAGCGCGGCTCACGCAACACATTGCGCAAGCCGCTGCCGCATCCGACCCACACACAGACGCTGGGCAGGTTGACCACCGCGAACACCAGCGCAATCACCAGCACATTGGTGACGTAACCTTCGGCCGGCGTGTAGGTGGTGATTGCACCCAGCGCCATGATCCAGGCCTTGGGGTTCACCCACTGGAACGCCGCCGCGCCGAGGAAGGTCATGGGCTTGCCCTGCTCATCAGGGCTGTCGGACATGCCGCCCGCCGTCGCAATCTTCCACGCCAGGTACAACAAATAGGCTGCGCCCACGTAGCGCAGCACCGTATAGGCCCACGGAAACACCTTGAACACCTCGCCCAGCCCCAGTCCCACTGAAATCACCAGCAGCATGAAGCCGATGCTGATCCCCAGCGCATGGGGCATCGACCGGCGGAACCCGAAGTTCACGCCCGAAGCGAGCAACATGGTGTTATTGGGTCCTGGCGTGATCGAGGACACGAAGGCGAACAGCACGAAGGCTGATAACAGGCTGGTAGACATGAACATGATGCGGCATCCAAACGCAGAGGTATGCCAGCGACAGTAGAGGGTAATGCGCCGCCCTGCCCCGTACAGCCAAGGTGCGATTGAGGCATACACTTTTTTGCCACGATTTTCACAAAGCTTTCACAGACGAGCGCCTAGGGTGACTACAGCTCCTAATGAACATCCTTTTTAGCCCGCGCTCCCCACGCGGGCTTTTCTTTGCCTGGCATTTGTCACGGGCAAAAAAAGAGGCAAGCCATTGCGCATGGCTTGCCTCTCACATCTGCCCGTTAGCGCGGGCCGCCGCCTGGCCCACCGCCCTGACCATGCCCGCCACCGTGACCACCGCCACCACCACCTCCCGGTGGCATGAACATCCAGCAGCCTGACAGGGTCGACAACAGCGCGATAACCACCGCTGCCTTGGTTAGATAACTTAACTTCATGACCACACTCTCTTACTTGACGAGATTGACTTCTCGCAGGGTAAGACAGCGCCAACTCAAGTGCGTCACGGCTATCGTGTAACCTGATGGTAGGGTTTGTAAGCCCCGCGGTACAAGGCGTCGTCAGTTTTGCGGGCGCTGCTTGGTCGAATCCAGTTCGGCTTTTTTGCCGGTGCTGATTTCAGTGATTTGCGCCGATTTGGCAATCGCAAAATCAAACGTATCCTGCATCTTGGCAATGGCATCGGTGGCGGTGCCTTTCAGCCCGCCATTGGCCGCCCAGTCGAAGTTCCACACGCCCGAGAGGTTATCGGCGCCGGGTACGTCGTGGGTTTCAATGGCGGTGAACACATCGGGGTGACGCTCCATGTACTTGGCCGCATCAGAGACCTCGGCCGGCACTTTGCCAGAGGCGTTGTTGGCCAGTTGGGTCAGTTCCTGCTTGGTGATGGCCGACTTGCCGGTCTGGCGCATGTAGTCGGCAATGACCTTGCTGGACTTGGCAATGTTCAACTTGTCGTCGAACACCGAAGGTGATGCTTTAGGTGTATTTGCCCCGCTGCCGGCGGGCGTTACGGTAGTAGACATCGGCGCTGCTCCCCTGGTGGAACGAATGCAATCGTCGTGCTGACGACAGCCCGAAGCGGACGTTAGCATGGGCAATGGGCCAGTAATCCGTGCTTCACAACAATTCACAACGCCAGGCTTCCAGGCTTTGATGAGAGCACGCCATTGGACTAGCATGAGCCTCCACTCATGGAAACTGATTGCCGGAAGGCTCGCCGGGACCCACCAATGAGAGATCTACCCCCTACTGCCACGCTTCGCGCGTTCGAAGTCGCGACCCGACACACGACCTTCACTTCCGCGTCGCAAGAGCTGCATGTGACCCAAAGCGCCGTCAGCCATCAACTCAAGCACCTTGAAGACCTGTGGGGTTTACAGCTCTTCCAGCGCGGCAAGTCGCTGCAATTGACCCCGGCCGGGGCGGCACTGGCGCCCATCGTGCGCGAGTTTTTCATGAACCTGGACGCCACGTTGACCGACCTCAGGGAGCAAAAAGGCAGGGTCCGCCTCAAAGTCAGCACCACCTACTCTTTTGCATTGAAATGGCTGCTGCCCAGGTTGCCAGGCTTGTCGCAACAGCATCCGCAGATTCTGATTACCCTGGAGACCAGCGACAAGGCGATCACGTTTTCCAGCACGGATTCAGATGTCGCGATTCGCCTGGGCAACGGTCATTACCCCGCCTTACATTCGGAGTTCATGCTCAGGGAACAGATTTTCCCTGTCGCCAGCCCTGACCTGCTCAAGCGCTTTGGCACCCCGCACGAGCCCGCCGAATTGTTGCGTTACCCACTCCTGACACGCGACGGCGCAGACCTGGTGCCCAAATGGGAGGCCTGGTTCGAGCACGTCGGCGTGGGCGTTTCGCCGTTCAAGGAAAGTGTCAGGTTTGCTGACACCAACATAACCATAGAAGCCGCCTTGCTGGGCCAGGGTATTGCCTTGGCCCGTAGCGGCCACGTTGAGGCCGAGATCAACGACGGCAGCCTGATCAGGTTGTTCGATGTGCCGTTCGCCTCACCGGTCGCCTATTACTTTGTCTGCCCCAAAGGAATAGAAACACAGCCCCATATCGTCAGCTTTCGTAACTGGTTGATGGCGCAGTCGACCCAGGCCCAACAACAGTATCGTTAGTACCATGAGCAATGGCTCATACCAGGATGAAGGGACTTCGCTGTTGTCCAGCCGCCGGGGTGCTTAACATGGCGTATGTCCTTTCCTATCGTATTACTCGTCCTCTTCGCCGCCCTCTTGCACGCCAGCTGGAACGCGCTGTTGCGTGTCGGCAGCGACCGGCTTTGGTCAATGACCGTGATGTGCCTGGCGGTGGCCATTGTCAGCAGCGGCGTTGCGCTATACCTCCCGGCGCCGGCTTCCGCCAGTTGGCCTTACGCGGTGCTCTCGGGCGTCTTGCACGTTGGCTACAACCTGTTTTTGGTGCGCAGCTACAAAGTCGGTGACCTCGGGCAAACCTACCCGATTGCCCGTGGCTCCTCGCCCATTCTGATCACATTGTTCGCCTTGGCGTTTGCTGGCGAGACCGTGGGCACCAGCGCCTTATTCGGCATTGCGCTGGTGTCGGGCGGCATTATTTCACTGGCCTTCAGACAGCGCAGGCTCGCGGTGCCCAGCTTGCCTTACGCCTTGGGTACGGGGGTATTCATTGCGGCCTACAGCGTGACCGACGGCATAGGCGCGCGTCTCTCCGGCGCACCGCTGGCCTATACCGCCTGGATGTGCGCCCTCTGGGGCATACTGATGCCATTGGTTTACATCAGTCTGCGCGGCACGCGAAGTCTATTAGCGCCGCGTCCGGGTTTCATCACAGCTTTACTGGGTGGGCTGGTCTCCCTGCTGGCCTATGGCATCGTCATTTACGCCATGTCTGAATCGCCCATGGGAGTGGTTTCGGCCTTGCGCGAAACCAGCGTGGTCTTTGCGGCCTTGATCGGTTACTTCTTCCTGGGCGAATCGCTGAGCGTGCGCAAGGTCTTGACGTGCGCGGTCATTGCCACCGGCACAATGTTGATTGGCTGAATTCATCTCCTTCATAAAAAGGTTCAAGACATGGCTAACGATACTTCACCCCCTCTGATTCTGATCACCGGTGGAAGCCGAGGCGTGGGCGCGGCAACGGCCCGGCTCGCGGCGGCGCAAGGCTATGACGTCGCCATCAGCTACATCAACAACGAGGCCGCCGCACTCGGCGTGGTGGCTGAGGTACAAGCAATGGGACGACGCGCCTTGGCCCTGCGCGCCGACAGTGCCGACCCGGAACAGGTCGCGCACCTGTTCAACACCCTCGACGAGACGTTTGGCCGCATCGACGTTCTGGTCAACAACGCCGCGATCATTGCACGTCAATCGCGCTTTGAAGACCTCGACTTTTCCCGCATGCAACGCATCTTCGCGATCAATGCGCTCGGCCCGATGCTCTGCGCGCAGCAAGCCGTGAAGCGCATGTCGTTTCGACACAATGGCAACGGCGGCAGCGTGATCAACGTCTCATCGGGCGCCGCGCGATTGGGGAGCCCGAACGAGTATGTCGACTATGCAGCGTCGAAGGGAGCACTGGAAACCTTCACCATCGGTCTCTCCAAGGAAGTCGCGCGCGAAGGCATCCGCGTCAACTGCGTTCGCCCAGGGCATATCTACACCGAAATGCACGCCAGCGGCGGAGAACCGGGTCGCGTGGACCGCGTCAAGGACAGCATCCCGATGGGCCGGGGTGGCGAGCCCGAAGAAGTGGCGCGGGCCATACTGTGACTGGCAGGTAAAGAGGCGTCGTTTATTACCGGGACCTTTCTTGATGTGACTGGGGGCAAGTGAGACATTTGCACACGCTTGGCTGGGAACACACACTGCGTCATCAAGCCTTTAACCAGAATAAATACTGATAACGGCTCCATTGAAAAAACGGGATAACTCATGGGGATTAACGTCACGATGCTAAAGGGCATTTGCTTCCTGACGATGGGTGCCATTGCGCTCGATGCGCTTGCGGGGACGTCGGAACAGAACTATCTGTGCAAGACGCAAGAAACACTGTTGTTCGGCTGCGACTCCGGGCCGAAAATGATCTCGGTTTGCGCATCGCGCGATTTCTCAGCGACAACCGGCTATGTGCAATACCGATTTGGTACGCCCGGCAAAATCGAGTTGAGCTACCCCGAAAAACCGAGCCCACCGAAGGGTCACTTCTGGCTCAGTTCCACGGCCTACTCCGGTGGAGGCGAAGCCCATCTGCGCTTTACCAATCATGGGGTAACCTACGCCGTTTTCGACCGTATGGTGCGCACCAACTTTACCCCCGGAGAACCCAACGACCCCGAGATGAGCGAGGGAGTGGTCGTGCGTCCGCAGGGAAAAAAAGCCACACGGCGGCTTTGTACCTATTCCGAAGGCGGGATTCGCGAGCAAGCTTATACAACCATCGAACGTGAAGATTTCGACGACAGCCTCATTCCTTAAGCGCAAATGTCGCATGATCACCGCCTGGCAACCGACTGACACGAGAACCACCATGCTCCGTATCTATCCAGCGACCCCAGCCGATCTTGAAGCCCTGCGCGAAGTCGGCTGCACCACCTATCGAGAACACTTTGCGCAGATCTGGTCGCCCGGCGGATTGCAGGCGTTCCTGGATCGGGACTTTTCCCACGAAGCGCTGCGCCAATCGCTCGAAGCATCCGACAGCCCTCTATGGCTACTCGCGTCAGCTGACGACGCGCAAGTCGTCGGCCTGGCAAAGGTCAACTGGTCGGCGCCGGCGCCTGTAACGGGTGAAGTTGGCGCAGAACTGCGCAAGATCTACTTTCTAAAATCCGCCGCCGGGCGCGGGTATGGGAAGCGATTTATGCAGTTCATTTGCGACCAGGCTGTAGAGCGTGGTGAACGCTCGCTGTGGCTGACGGTGCTCAAGTCCAATCACGATGCACGACGGTTTTATGAGGCGTCTGGGTTCAAGTGGATTGGAGAAACTCCGTTCAAGACGGACCTGGCTGAAATTGGAATGGATGTGATGGGGCTTGAACTCAAGCGGCGAGGAGCCTAAATGGATGAGTTGATAAAAGGCGTCGACGGGCCCAGGACGGCGCAGCAGGAATTGTTCTACGACCTGGAAGATGCGGCGGCGGTGATTGGGTGGTCGGTGGTGGAGCTGACTACGTTGGCGGCCAGCGGCAGGACGCCGGATGAGGCGGTGGCATTGATGAAGATTTGCGCGTTGCTGGCGGCGCAGCAGGAGAAGTTACGGGCGTATGCAGGTGAGGTCAAAGGCCAGAGGATCGTCAGGTCTCAGGTCCTATAAGCCCGACGCAGCGGTCGGGCTCATGGAATTACAAATGTTCAGTTGTCGGGATGCTCGCTCGCCACTGAATCAGCAGCGTCTACATCCGACATGTCCTCTTCAAGAGGCGCGTCATCGTCCGGCGGCAACGGAACACTCTCCTCATCGCGCTTCGGATCGTGCCCTGTCTCATTGTCGGTGCCGCGGGTTACATCCTGCTGAGAAATATTCCCAGGGGCATTTTCATTGATTTCCATGCTGGCTCTCCGTTCTTACGCTCGGGATATCGGCGCTTAAACATGGGATCAGGCAGTGGTCAGCGAGTGCGATGTACTGGACGAACGGCAGCAAGCCTTACGCAATGGCAAGGCGTTTCAGAGTCAACTCCTAACGCGCCAGACTTCCAAAACTTTTTCAAAGCCAATAAAAAACCCCGTAGACGTTAATCTACGGGGTTTCTAAGAGTGGAGGCCGAGGTCGGAATCGAACCGGCGTAGGCGGATTTGCAATCCGCTGCATAACCATTTTGCTACTCGGCCTCAAACGATCAATGCCCTGGCTGCTGACACTCACCGCGTAAAAACTTGAGTGGGCTATAAAACCCTGCCTCTACTCTAACTCATTGAATACATTGAAGTTTTTAATGCTTCGTTGCGTTCGATGGGCGCCATTATGTACGTATTTGCCAAAGCGTGCAACCCCTTGATTTCAAAAATATTTCGTATTGGCATCAAGGGGTTGCGGGGCTGCCCTACTCCTTGATGAGGAGTTGTTGGTACTGCGGGTCGGCCTTGATTTGCGCTTCGGTGAAGGGCAGCGGGCTCAGTTTTTTCTGGGAGAAGGCTTGGGTCTGGTCCTTGGCGTGTCTGGACGCTGGGTTGCTGGACTCGGAGAACGCGAGTACGCCTTGGGCATGGGGCCCCTGGTCGTCGAAGGTGACGATTTGCAGGTAGCTGGTGCCGCTCACGACTTCGCGCTTGCCGTCAGCGCGGGGCACGGTTTGCATGGCGTTGTAGATTCCCAGCTCTTGCGGGCCGCCGTGGATCGGGGTTTGGCCGGAGACTTGGAGGTCACCCCAGGTGCTGTTGGCGATGAGGCCGAGTTTGGCGACGTCGGCGGTGGACGCCAGCATGGCGTCGCGCAGGGCTTTGGCGACGTCCGCGCGTTCGATGGCCAGGCCGCGTGGCGTGGTGAGCGGCTGGGCCGGGTCGAAGGCGACGCGCCAGGCGTCAGGGATTTGCTGCAGGTGTTGCACCAGGTTGATGAAATGCACCAGGCCGATGCCGCTGTCGAGGTTGGCGCGCTGGTCCCAGTTTTTCAAGTCGGTGCACAGGGGCTGCAGCGCGGTGGCGTCGGCGCCGAGGTGTTTGGCGCAGAATGCGAGCAGGTCGGGCATGACTTGGCCCGCCAGGTACACCTCGTTGTCCATCACCATGTTTTGCAGGTCGGAGACGCTGATCGATTTGTCCAGGGATTGCAGGCGTTGCAAGGCAAAACGCGCGCGCGGGCCAAGGCCGATATGGTCCTGGCTGATCACTGGGGAGAAGCCGGTGAGCGGCGCCTTGGGGTTGGCCAGCCAGGCCGAGTCGTTGGAGTGCTGCACGTAGTCGGTGCGTTGCAGTTGCGGCAGTTGCTCGGCCGGAAAAATGCCGGACTGGGCTGCGCGCGGGTCAATGTCCCAGGCGCAGGCGCTGTGGGCGCCGTCGAGCATGATCATCTGCAGGCCTGCACGGGGGTCGCTGCATTGCGCGAGTTTGGCCGCGCTGACGTTGGGCACCACCGACTGGTTCATATACAGGCTCTGGCCTTGGTCATCGGCGGCCAGGGTGTTGACCCACGGGATACCTTGCAGGGTGTGCACCGAGGTTTTCAGTTGATCGAGGCTGCCCGCGCGGTTCATCGCGTACCACTGTTGCAGCACACGGTCGTTGCCCAGGTTGGCGTCACGCAGGCTGAAGGCGTAGCGGTTGTCCCAGTCGAGCTTGCCCGGCCATTGCACCACCGGGCCGAATTGCGAGCTATAGACGGTGTGCGACTGGCCCTTGAGGCTGCCATCGGCTTGTTTGATTTGCACCGTCACCGTGGTTTTATCCAGGGCGACGGATTTGCCATCGAGCAGGTAGCGCGTGGAATCCTTCGGGTCGAGGGTCAGGCGGTACAGGGTGAAGTGCTTGGACGTGTCCACGGTGTGGGTCCACGCCACATGCTGGTTGAAACCGATGTTGATCACCGGCAGGCCCGGCAGCGCCGCGCCCATCACATCCAACTGGCCGGGGATGGTCAGGTGCATCTCATAAAAACGCATGCCGCCCACCCACGGGAAGTGCGGGTTGGCCAGCAACATGCCGCGTCCGTTGAAGGAGCGGTCACGGCCGACCGCCACGGCGTTACTGCCGCGATCGAAGGCGAAGCGCTGCTGATTGGCGGCGGCCAGTTCAAAAGCTTTCGAGTCGGTCGGTACACTGGCCGTGGCTTGGGGCGGCGTCGCACCCACCAAGGCTTCAGCGAATTGGCCGACACCGCCTTCGACCAATAACCTACGAGTCAACTTGACCAAGTCTTCAGCCACCAATGGCCGCACCCACGCCGCCTGGCACTGCGCCGGAGCGCCCTGCTCTTTCAGGTAACGGTTGTAGCCGGCCACATAACCTTGGATACGTTGCTGGATCTGCGGGCTTTGCGCCTTCCAGAACGCGGCGACCGACTCCGGCGTATTCAGCCACGTGAAAAACACATCACTGGCCAGGTTGTTGCGTTCTTCCAGGGTCGCCTGCTCGGGGCCGAAGAACTTGGCGCGCTCGCCATTCACCGTGACCACTTCATTGGCAAGCAGGCACAGGTTGTCCTGGGCGTAGGCGTAGCCGATGCCAAAGCCCAGGCCACGTTCATCGTTGGCGCGGATGTGCGGTACGCCGTAACTGGTGCGCCGGATATCCGCCGACGCTTGCGTCACCGGTTCCCGCGCCGAGGCGGCCAGGCTCAACCCCAGCAACACGCCCGCCACACCTACCCTGGACAACCCATTGGAAATAATCACGCACACTCCACCGTCAGATTTAACCGCCTCACAAGGGGTAATAACCCCACCGTAAGAACGCAAACCACCAGGAATAATTTAGCGCGACGTCACGTTTATTTAAGGCGGCGCGGATGTGACAAAACCGATACCGACAAAATTTCTACATCCGGCACTTCATGATTTTGCTCGCTCGTTCGTCTTATTAACCAAGAGCGCTCATTTTTTTCCTGATCAGGCTCTGATAAGGAGTTTTTGCATGTACAACCCGCAAGTGCCCACGGATGGACATTCACCGGCTGCCGAGGCCAGTTTCGGCAACGGCGCACAAGCGTTCGGCAAAACGCCCGAACAGCAAGGCAACCAGCGTATCCGCCACCTGCTCAAGTGTTTTGGCTTGCGCACCAGCCTGATCCGGCTGAAGGTCATCGACGCCCTGCTCACTGCCGCCGACAACCAGCGCACCCTCGGGGTACGCGGTGTGCACAGCCATCTGCTGGAGCTGGGCATTCCGTTGTCGTTTCTCAGCGTGCGCGAGGTGCTCAAGCGCCTGTGCAGCGAGGGCGTGATCACCCTCAATGCAGATAAAAGCTACAGCCTCCATGAAGAGGCTGCCAAGGTGCTCGAAGGTCGCGCCTGATCGGCCTTAGAGCTTGACCTTGCGGCGCATGATGCCGTTGATCACCACCACGACCACTGCGACGGCAATGGCGATGGTCTGGAACGTCTTCTCACTGATAACCCCGGTGTTCTGCAAGTAGGACAGGCCAAACATCGTCGCCAGTACGGCCAGGGCAATCAGAATCGAATATTTCAAACGTTGCTTTTGTGTCATGACGGGTTCCCGAACCTGAAAAATAAAGCGTCGAACCTGCCCTGCGCGCAAGGGCGAACAGGTCCGACAGGCGCTCATGTTACAGGCGATGAAAAACTTTGGCTCGACCAATCAGCCGGCGTGCACCCAACGCTGGTGCAGCCAGCGCGCCAACGCGTCCAGCGCAAAGCCCAGCAACCCGATCAGCAACACCATCGCCATCAGCTCCGAATAGGCCAGCCGATCACGGGTGTCGAGGATGTAATAGCCCAGCCCGGCACTGACCCCGAGCATTTCGCACGGCACCAGCACGATCCACAAAATGCCGATGGCCAAACGCACGCCGGTCAGCACATGCCCGACTACGCCGGGAATGATCACCCGGCGCAAGGTCTCCCAGCGCGTCGCACTCAGGCTGCTGCTCAACTGCAACCAGCGCGGGTCCAACTGGCGCACGCCGGCAGCGGTGTTGAGCATGATCGGCCACACGGCGGCAAATGCCAGCAGGAAATAGATTGGCTGGTCGCCTACCCCCATCAGCATCACCACAATGGGCATCCACGACAGCGGCGAGATCATGCGCAGGAACTGAAAGGCCGGCGTGGTCGCCGCTTCCAGCGTGCGCGAACGGCCCACCAGCAACCCCAACGGAACGCCGACCAACAAGGCCAGGAACAACCCGACAAAGATGCGCTTCAGGCTCACCGCAATATGCAGATACAGCTCACCACGCCCCAGCAACTCCCACAAGCTACTGAAGGTGGCGGCCAGGGAAAAACGCGCAGACAACCCATCCGTCGCGCCAAACACCTTCACCCCCAGCCACCAGAGCAACAGCAACCCCGCCAAGCCACTCAACCCAAGCAACCAGCCCGGGATTTCACGGTTGTTCAAACGCTGATCTCCTCATGCCGCGCATAGCCGTCCGGCAAGCCAAAGGTCTTCATGCCGCCCACGGCCTCGATGGCGTTGCGCACGAAGCGGTCATCCACCAAGTCTTTGGCGACGAACGCCGGGTCGAGGTCAGCGAGGAATTTCTTGTCACCCTCGATCAAGGTGTCTTTCAGGCGACGCACCAGTTCCTCGGTGTAGCTGGGGAATGGATACGGCTGGAAGTCGATGCGGTGCTCATCCCAATTCCCGTGCTGGATCGCACCGTCTGCCAGGTAGGCGGCTCGGTCGGCGGCGGCGGGTGCGAGTACTTTGCTCAATACCGGCTCGGCATGCGGGGTGTAGCGATTCGGGCCGTCCTTGGACAGCAATTTCACTGCCTCTTCACGGTTGTCGCGGGTCCAGACTTGCGCCTTGACGATGGCGTTCACCACCTTCTGCGACCACTCCGGGCGGTTGGCCAGGTCGTGTTCGTGCATGAACACCACGCAGCACGCGTGGTTGCGCCACACGTCGCCGGTAAAGCGCTGCACGCGGCCGACCTTGAGGTTTTCCGCCAGGGCATTGAACGGCTCGGCGACGATATAACCGTCGATGCGCTGGCTGGCCAGGGCCGGTGGCATGTCCGAAGGCGGCAACACGATCAGGTTGACCTCATCGGCCGCAATCGCACTGCCCGCCGCCCGTGCCACCGGCGTGAGGCCGTTGTCGCGGAACAGTTGCTGCACCACCACGTTATGAATCGAGTACCAGAACGGAATCGCCACTGATTTGCCGCCCAGTTGCTTCACATCGGTGATGCCCGGCGCCACGGTCAGGCCGGAACCGCCCACATGGTTCCACGCCACCACCTTGGCCGGCACTTTGCTTCCATAACGAGCCCATACGGTCATCGGTGACAACAGGTGAATCACATTGACCTGGCCCGAGATAAACGCCTCGATCACCTGCGCCCAACTGCGCAGCAGCACCGGGCGTTCGGCCTTTATGCCTTCGGCTTCGAACAGGCCATTGTTGTGCGCCACCAGCAGTGGCGTGGCGTCGGTGATCGGCAGGTAGCCGATGCGTACCGGCGCATCCGGCTCGCTGGCGGCGCGGGCTTGCAAACTGCTGAGCAGCGGCAAGGCACCGGCGGCGCTGAGTACGGCGGAAAGTTTGAGAAAGTCGCGGCGCGAATGGGTCAGGTCATCCAGGCACATGGGCAGGCTCCAGCAGATCAAGGGGGTTGGATTGAGGGCGGCTCGCCTGCCGTAGGGTTTTAAGGATCTCGATACGCAGCGCGCCGATGGCTTCCACCTGTTCTTCGCGGGGTTGCGGCAGGTCGATCAGCCATTCGCCCAACGTCCGCGCCGGGCGATTCCCCAGTAGCAGGATGCGGTCGGACAGCAGCAGCGCTTCGTCAATGTCATGGGTGATCAGCACCGCCGCCGAACCTTGCTCGCGGTTGACCTTGAGCAACAGGTGCTGCATGTCGGCGCGGGTCACTTCGTCCAGGGCGCCGAAGGGTTCATCCAGCAGCAGCACCTGGGGCTGGCGCGCCAGGCAGCGGGCCAACGCGGTGCGCTGGGCCATGCCGCCGGACAACTGCGCCGGGAAGTGCTGCCGCGCATGCTCCAGGCCGACGGCGGCGATGGCATGATCGACGCGCTGACGGCGCTCGTCAGCGCTCAGATGGGGTTGCCGGGCGAAATCCAGGCCGAAGGCAACGTTCTTTTCCAGGCTCAGCCAGGGCAACAGGCTCGGGTCCTGGAAGGCTACCGCCACGCGTGGATGAGGACCGTTCAAGGGCTCGCCCAGCACGCGCACACTGCCGCCCTGCGGTGCCTGCAAACCGGCGAGGACGCGCAACAGGCTGGACTTTCCCACGCCGCTGGGGCCAAGGATCGACACCACTTCACCGGGTTGCAAGTGCAGGTCGAAGTGCTGCAACACCAGCCCGCTGGCATAGCCCAGGCAAATCCCCTGGGCACTCAATACGGCCGCTGTCATAGGTTGGCCTGACGCTGCAGTTCGGTACGCAATTGCACCAGGCTTGGTGTCACGATCGGCACAAACGCCGATTCACGCCAACGCCGTGCAAAACCACTGCCGTGGGCGGTGAGATAAGCCTTGCCGCCGCTGGCCTGCAACTCCAGCTGCACGGCGCTGGCGGCGGTCTCCGCCAGGGCGATGCGCAGCTTGAACAACGGCACCGGTTCGGCGGCAAAACGCCCTGCCAACAGGCCACTTTTCAAGTCGTTGACCAAATGATCCAGGGTCACGCGCAGGGTTTCCAACTCTTCGCGCAGCACCGTGCGGGTCGCGCCCAGGTGGTTGGCGACTTCCGCCAGGGAACGACGCGCCAACCCGATGGACATCCCGCACTGCAAGCCCAGGAACGCCGGGCGCACCGCCGGCAGGAATGTGCGCGCGTCTTCGTGCAGCAGCCAGTCGCGACTCAGCTCCACGCGTTCCAGATCCAGGGCCGCCGTATTGCTTGACTGCAAACCGAGCAATTCCAGGTCGCGAGAACGCTGCAAACCCGCCACCGAGTCCGGAATCGCCAGGATAAACGGCGCACCACCGCCCGCCTGCTCAATGGCCGCCGCCGCCACGAAACCGTTCCTGCGCAGGTTGGTCACCCAGTGCAGGCGGCCGTTGAGGGTCCAGCCGTCGTTGGACGGTTCGGCGCTGATCTGCAGCGCCTCGATGCCCGACAAGAACTTCATCGCGTTGGACAGCCCCGTCGCCCCCGCCAGCTTGCCGCCAAGCAAATCGGGCAGCAGCTGTTCACGCAGCCGCGCATTGGGACTCTGCAGCAGATACTCGATAAACGAGCGCTGGCCCCAGCACACGAAGGCCGCCGCCAGGGAATGGCTGGCAACGTTGGCGATGGCCTCTACGGCGCCCGCCACATCACCGCCCAGGCCGCCCAGGTGAGTCGGCACGCCGATGCGTAATACGTTGGCCTCTGCCAGCCGTGGCAGCACTTCCTGTGGATCGCAACTGCCCACGTCCAAGGCTTGCGCCTGGATGTCGAGCCAACGGCTCAAGATGGGGTCAAGCATTCCTGTTTCTCCTTTACAGCAGGTGGGCCAACTTCAACTTGCGGGCTTTTCCCAACGGTATTGCGCCAGCTCCGGGTTCAGTGGAGTACGAGCAAACACGTTAGCGAAGTTGCACAAGGTTGCCAGGCTGACGCCCAGAATCACCTCCAGGGCCTGGCCTTCGGTGTAACCGGCGGCGCGGAATGCGTCATAGCCCGCATCGCTCACATCACCCCGGGTGGCGATCACTTCACGGGTGAAGGCCGCCAGGGTTTCATAACGGGCATCGGGCAGCTCGCCACGCTGACGCAGGGCTTCGATGACGCTTTCCGGCAGCTTGGCTTTGTTACGCGCGACGGCGGTGTGGCCGGCCACGCAGAAATCGCAACCGTGAGTGGTGGCGGCAATCAGTTGCACCACTTCGCGGTCGGCCAGGCCCAGTTCAGATTTGGCGTTCCAAGCGGAAACCGTGATGTAGGTTTCCAACGCGGCGGGCGCATTGGCCAGCACCGCGAGCAGATTGGGAATGAAACCCGAGCCTTTCAGCGCGTTTTCCAGCAAAGGCTTGGCCGCGTCCGGCGCGGTTTCAGGGGTGAGCAAGGGTAGACGGGACATGGAGGAGTCTCCTGATGAGTTCGTGTATCCAGTCTGTTGGTTATAAAAAATCGCCTCAATAGTCTAAAGTAGCGATTACTTGCTCTTGAGTCTTTCCATTAGATGAATTCGTCCAGTGCACTTGTCGATTGGTTATTAGACAGCCTCGAACTCGACACCAGCCTGTTCCATGTGGGTCGTTATTGCGGCGACTGGCATGCGAGCACCCATGGCCTGGCGAGCGCGAGTTTCCACCTGATCGTGCAGGGCCAGTGCTGGCTGCATATCGACGGTGACGCCACGGCCTATCGGCTGGACAACGGCGATGCGGTGTTCCTGCTGCGCGACCTGGAATATCGCCTCTCCGGAGAGCCCACGGCGGTGGGTGCGCAGGAATGCTCGCGCGTGCCCATGGTGCCCCTGGACAGTGCCGCCCACGATGGCGTCGGCCTGGTGTGTGGGTTCTTTCACTTCCAGTCCGGTCTGTCGGCGATGATTGTCGACACCCTGCCCGCGTGGATCATCCTGCGGGCGGGCGATCCCTCGCTGACGGCCGCGCGCAACCTGTTCGAACTGATCCTGCAAGAATGCCAGCGCTTGCCAGCGCCCTCTTCGGCCTTGCTTGAACGGCTTTGCCACCTGCTGTTTCTGTATGTACTGCGCCAACAGGTGCTGGACAACAGCGAACTCGGCGGCCTGGCGGCACTGGGTCGGCAGCCGGCGTTTGCCGGTTTGCTGGAACAGTTGATCGCGCACCCGGCCGATGCCTGGACCCTGGAAAGCATGGCCGCCTGCACCGGGTTGTCGCGTTCGGCGTTTTTCAAACGGTTCAATGAACTGTGTGGACAGTCACCGGGCCAGGTGCTGCTGATGATGCGCATGCGCCATGCCTGCCAGTTGTTCAAGCAGGACCAGACGGTGGCGGATGTTGCGCTGGCCGTGGGTTATCAGTCGGTGGCGGCGTTTACCCGGGCGTTTCACAAGGTGACGGGGCAACAACCTGGGGCCTATCGCAAGGCACAGGCTTAGCGGCGCAAACCGGTGCCGGGAGCGGCGCAGAGTTCGACCAGCCAGTCCACAAACACGCGTACGCGCTGGGACAGTTGGCGGTGCGGAGGATACAGCGCCGTCAAGGCCATGGACGGCACCCCAAACCGGGGCAGCACTTCCACCAGCGTGCCTTGGGCCAGTCGCTGCCTGGCGTGATAGTACGGCGCCTGGATCAACCCATAGCCCGCTTCGCAAGCGCAGAAGTAGCCGTCGGCGCTGTTGACCGCGACCACCTTTGGCAGGTTGAGCGTACGCAACTGGGAGGCGAGTAGAAACTCCAAGCCAAACCGTTTGCCGCTGGCGGCCGAGACGTATTCGACCATCTGATGGTGGGCCAAGTCGTCGAGCGTTTCGGGTACCCCCATACGCTCAAGGTAAGCGGGGCTGGCCAGGGTGATTTGATCCATCATCGCCAGCGGCCGCGCCACCAGCGAATCATCCAGCGCGAGGCCACCGCGCAGCACACAATCGACGCCTTCACGGATCAGGTCAACCGGCCGGTCATTCAAGCCGATTTCCAATTCAATCTGTGGATACAGTGCGGTGAACGTGGGCAGTGCGGGTATCACCAGAAAACGGCCGATGCCCGACGGCATATCAATGCTCAACGTGCCGCGTGGGTTCTGCCGACTGGCGGAAAAAACCGCTTCAGTTTCCTCAAGGTCCGACAGCAATTGCACGCAGCGCTGGTAATACGCAGCGCCATCCAATGTAGGGCTGACCTGCCGCGTGGTGCGTTGCAACAGTTGCACGCCAAGGTGCGCCTCCAACTGCTTGATCAGTACGGTCACCGAGGCGCGGGGCAGTTGCAGGCTGTCGGCGGCCTTGGCAAAGCCCCGCAGTTCGACGATCCGGGTGAACACGCGCATCGCATTGAAACGGTCCAAACGCCGGCTCCTTGAGCTGATTATTTAGAAATGCCGAATAGTGTTAGTGCTTTTAGCCGGTTTATCCCGATTTTGTCGAGCGTGACAATGCAGGCCTTCCCAAGCAGGAGCTCTCCCCATGCACACTCGTCCACTCGGTAACAACGGCCCACTCGTCTCCGCCATCGGCCTCGGCTGCATGGGTATGAGCGATTTCTACACGCCCGGCAGCGACACCCGGGAAGCCACTGCGACCCTGCACCGCGCGCTGGAACTCGGTATCAACTTCCTGGATACCGCCGACATCTACGGCCCGCACAGCAATGAAGCACTGATCGGCAAAGCCATTGCCGGCAAACGCGACCAGGTGTTCCTGGCCAGCAAGTTCGGCATCGTGCGCGACCCGGCCAACCCGGCGCTGCGTGGCGTCAACGGGCGCCCCGACTACATCCGCAAGGCGATTGACGGCACGCTGCAACGCCTTGGTGTGGACACCCTGGACCTGTATTACCAGCATCGTATCGACCCGCAGGTTGCCATCGAAGAAACCGTCGGCGCCATGGCCGAGTTGGTGCAACAGGGCAAGGTGCGTTACCTGGGCCTGAGCGAAGCGTCCGCCGCCACCCTGGAGCGTGCCCACAAGGTGCATCCGATCAGCGCCTTGCAAAGCGAATATTCGCTGTGGAGCCGTGATCAAGAACACAACGGCTGCCTTGCCGCCTGCCAGCGCCTAGGCATTGCCTTTGTGCCTTATAGCCCGCTGGGGCGAGGGTTCCTGACCGGCGCCCTGCAAAGCCCGGATGATTTCAGTGCCGATGACTACCGCCGCTTCAGCCCGCGTTTCCAGGGGGAGAACTTCGGCAAAAACCTGGAACTGGTGAAGCAAGTGCAAGCACTGGCCGCCGACAAAGGCGTGAGCGCCGGGCAACTCGCACTGGCCTGGGTGTTGGCGCAAGGTAGCTTCATCATTCCGATTCCTGGCACCAAGCAGCGCAAGTACTTGGAAGAGAATGTGGCCGCCCTCGCGATCCACCTCAACCCGGCGGAATTAGCGGCGCTGGAAGCGATCTTCCCCGTCGAAGCAACCGCCGGCCTGCGTTACCCGGAAGCGGTCATGGCCATGCTGGATATCTAAGCCAAGGAGCGCCTTCAACGGGCGCTTCTTTTCTTGTACGATCGTACCTAAAGCTCCTCCTCGCCAAGCCGATATCCCGACGAAGCTCTAACAAAGCCACGTCGGTCATAAACGCTTCGTAAGGACGACCCCATGCCCCCACTGCGCTCCATCCAAGCCCGCTATACCCTGTTCCTGGTGCTGTTCGTCCTGGTGTTATTTGTGTTGACCGTAGTGGGTATCGGCCAGTTGGTCGCGCCCACGTTGCGTCACACCGAAGAACAGGTGGTGCTCAACCGCATCGCCGAGGTGGCAGAACAGATCCAGGGCGAGCTGAACAAGGTTCAGTCCCAGCAACGCAGCATCACCCAGACCGTCCCGTTGCTCGACAGCGATGCCATCGACAAGGTCCTGCCTGGCCTGGTCGACCAGTATGGCGAGCTGAAAGTCTTCGGCGGCGGGATCTGGCCGTTGCCCAACCAGCGCACACCGGGGCGCAACAAGCACAGTACGTTCTGGCACCGCGATGCCTCGGGCAAACTGGCAGTCAATACCTTCTGGAACAGCGACCCCGCCCCCAATTATTACGACCAGAGCTGGTACAAAGGCGGCCTGGCCTCCCCGCGTGGTCAATGCGCTTGGGCCGCCGCTTACAAGGACGACGCCAGCCAGGAGCCGCGCACCAACTGCGCCATGGCGATCCAGCGCGATGGCGTGCCCTATGGCGTTGCCACCATTGATGTGACCCTGGGTTTCTTCAATGACCTGGTGGCCAGCAAAGAAAAAGACATCGGTGGCCAAATGCTGATCGTCGAGGGCGATGGCAAGATCATCAGCAACAGTTCGCGGATCAGCGGCCCGGTGGTGTTGAAAAACATCAGCGAACTCACCGGTACCTCGGCGTTTGCCGCCCAGGTCAGCAAGGCCCTGGTTAATCGAGACCAAGCGCTGCAACGCAGCGAATTCGACAACCAGGGCGTGGCCAGCACCTTCTATATGCGTCCGATCGCAGGCACACCGTGGTTCCTCGCCACCGCCCTGCCCACCTCGCTGATCACCGCGCAACGCGATGACGTACTCGGCACCCTGGCCCTGCTGCAAATCCCCATGGTGTTGCTGCTGGTGCTACTCGCGGTGTATGCGATCCGCCAACTGGTGCAGCGCATGAAGTCGCTGAAAACCAATACCGACGCGCTGTCTGCCGGCGATGCCGACCTGACGCGACGCATCACCATCCGTGCCGAAGACGAGCTGGGCGCGATTGGTCATTCGGTGAACCGTTTTATTGTCTACCTGCAGAACATGATCGGTGAAGTGACCCAGGCCACTGGCGCCATGTCGTCGAGCCTGGAGCAACTGCAGCGGACCTCGGCGCACACCAACCAGATCCTGGTGCGGCATGCCTCCGAGACCGATCAGACGGTCACCGCCATCACCGAAATGAGCTCCACCGCCGACACCGTGGCGCAAAACGCCGCCGAAACCGCCGCATTCACCCAGCGCGCCAATGAGCATGCCGACCGCTCCCGCGTGGTGGTGGGTGAGGCATCCACCAGCGTCAGCGCTTTGATCGGCGAAGTGTCCAGCGCCACCCACAGTGTGGAAAACATGCGCCAGGACGCCGCACGCATCACCGAAACCCTTGGCGTAATCGGTGCGATTGCCGGCCAGACCAACCTGCTCGCGCTCAACGCGGCAATTGAAGCCGCACGTGCCGGCGAGCAAGGCCGGGGCTTTGCGGTGGTGGCCGATGAAGTGCGGGCGCTGGCGGCACGCACACAGGCCAGCACCTCGCAGATCAACGACATGCTCACGCGTTTGACCGCTGGCGTCAGTTCCTCGGTGGCCGCCATGGAAAACACCCAGGCCAGTTGCCAGTCGGCGGCGGATGCCACGGCACGGGTAAACACCGGCCTGGATGAAATGGCCGGTTCGGTCAGCCATATCAACAACCTCAGCACCCAGATCGCCACAGCGGCCGAGCAGCAGAGCGCGGTGACCGAGGAGATCAACCGCAGCATGGTGCAGATCCGACAAATGGTCGAAGAGCTGGTACAGAGCGGCCATGCCACTGAAACCAATACCCAAAGCCTGCTGGAGGCGAATGGCCGGGTGATCGCGTTGATGGGTCGATTCAAGGTGCAGTGATAAACGGCTGAAACACTCCCGTGCAATGTGCGGGAGTGGGACTATTCTGACAGTTCCTAGTCGCAACACAGGAGGTGTGCCATGCGAGCTGCCGAGCAGTCGGTCCGTTTGGAGCGGATCAGTCAGGAACGCTTTATCCGAGCCCCTATCGAAGCCGTCTACGACTATGTGACCCAACCGGATCGCTGGCACGAATGGCATCCCACGTCCCTCAGTGCCGATACTGGCACCACCGGCTCACTGCCCGCAGGCGCACGGTTTACCGAGTTCATTGACTTGCTGGGCGTACGCGTCCCGATGAGTTACCGCGTGCAGATCGCCCGTCGCCCCGGCGAGTTCAAGACGGTGTTTACGTCCCTGGCCGTGGATGGCTCCATTCACTACTTCCTGCTGCCCCATCAAGACGGCACGCTGTTCAAGCGGGTATTGACCTACGAGACCGAGCTGCAACTGGCGACCTTGCATGAGCGCATGATCGAGTTGTCGACCATTGCCCTGGACCAGCTCAAGCATCGCTTGGAAAACCCACCCTTCGTATAATTTGGAAACATTCCCAACCGGTAGGAGCTGGCTTGCCTGCGATGACGGCGTCATGATCGCCGCCATCCCAACGGCCCTCTCCCACACGCGAGTTCCTATGAAAACCACATTGCGCCTGGCCCTGCTGTCAGCCCTGTTCACCACCACCCTGGCCCAGGCTGCCGACCTGATTCCCATCGACGTGCACCGCGACGCCAACTGCGGTTGTTGCAAAAAGTGGATCAGCCATCTGGAAAGCAATGGTTTCAAGGTCAATGACCACGTCGAAGCCGACATGAGCGCCGTCAAACAACGCCTGGGCGTAGCGCCGCGCCTGAGTTCGTGCCACACCGCCGTGATTGACGGCAAGTTCGTCGAAGGCCACGTGCCCGCCGAGCAAGTGCTGGCCTTGCGTAAACGCGATGACCTGCTGGGCGTCGCCGCGCCGGGCATGCCCATGGGCTCACCGGGCATGGAAGTCGAAGGCCGCAGCGAGGCCTATCAAGTCATCGGCCTGACCCGTGCAGGCAAAGATGTGGTGGTGGCGCAATACCCGGCGCAATGATTGCGGGCTACCTAGGATTATTCTTCGCGGCCTTTGGCGCCGCCACATTGCTGCCACTGCAATCGGAAGCCGTACTGGTGGGCCTGCTGCTCAGCGGGCATTACAGCCTGTGGTTGCTGCTCGGCGTTGCCACGCTGGGCAATGTGCTGGGCTCGGTGGTCAATTGGTGGCTTGGACGCTGGGTCGAGCATTTCAAGGGGCGGCGCTGGTTTCCCGTCAGTGACAAGCAATTGGACAAGGCTCGTAACCATTACCAGCGCTGGGGCCATTGGACATTGTTGCTCAGTTGGATGCCGGTCATTGGTGACCCGCTGACCTTGGTCGCCGGGGTGATGCGTGAGCCGTTGTGGCGATTCCTGCTGTTGGTGACTTTAGCCAAAAGCGTCCGTTATGGGGTACTCGCCGCCGTGACCTTGCACTGGGTGTTAATCCCCAGTTAATCGTCCCGCAACAGCATCCGAGCACCCTTCTCGGAGCCTTGCCAATGCCCCTGATCCGCACTTTTTGCATCACCGGCCTGCTCGCCGTCAGCACCGCACCCGCCTTTGCCGCCAGCTACGGTCCCGAGCTGCAAGGCTTTGAATACCCCTACCCACTCAAGCATTTCGAATTCCAGTCCCAGGGCAAGTCCCTGCAGATGGGGTATATGGACGTGCCCGCCAAAGGACAGGCCAACGGCCGCAGCGTAGTGTTGATGCACGGCAAGAACTTCTGCGGCGCCACCTGGGAAGGTTCGATCAAGGCGTTGAGCGATGCCGGATACCGGGTGATCGCGCCGGACCAGATAGGTTTTTGCAGCTCCAGCAAGCCTGACCATTATCAATACAGTTTCCAGCAGTTGGCGACCAACACCCATCAACTGCTGGAAAAACTCGGCATTCAAAAGGCCACGGTTATCGGCCACTCAACCGGCGGCATGCTCGCCACGCGTTACGCGCTGATGTACCCCGAGCAGACCGAACAGCTGGCAATGGTCAACCCGATTGGCCTGGAAGACTGGAAGGCACTGGGCGTGCCTTCGCTCACCGTCGACCAATGGTACGCACGTGAGCTGAAGGTCAGCGCCGACGGGATTCGAAACTATCAACTCAACACCTACTACGTCGGACGCTGGAAGCCCGAGTACGAGCGTTGGGTAGACATGTACGCCGGCCTGAGCAACGGCCCAGGGCATACCCTGGTCGCATGGAACTCCGCGTTGATTTACGACATGATCTTCACCCAGCCGGTGTACTACGAGTTCACGAACCTGCAAATGCCCACACTGCTGCTGATCGGCACGTCCGATAACACCGCCATCGGCAAGGACGTTGCGCCGCCGGCGGTCAAGGCCAAGCTCGGCGACTACGCCGTGCTGGGCAAGCAAGTGGCCAAGCTGATTCCCCATGCCACCCTGGTGGAGTTCCCGGGCCTGGGGCATGCACCGCAGATGGAGGAACCGGCCCAGTTTCATAAAGCGCTGTTGCAGGGTTTGAACGCCCTTTAATCCAACTTTTTTCGAGGCACTCGTGAATGTCGGTACAGATCGCAGTCATTGATGATTGGCAGAATGTGGCCAGTGGCGTGGTGGATTGGTCAGTGCTTGAGGCCGTGGGCCAGGTGCATTTCCTGCACGATTACCCGGCCGATACCGCCGCCATGATCGAGCGTTTGCAGGGCTTCGAGGTAATTTGCGTGATGCGCGAGCGCTCTACCTTCGACAAGGCCCTGCTGCAAGGTTTGCCCAAGCTCAAGCTGCTGGTGACGGGCGGCATGCGCAATGCGGCCATCGACATTCCCGCCGCCAAGGCGCTGGGCATCACAGTCTGCGGCACCGACAGCTATAAACACGCCGCGCCGGAATTGACCTGGGCGCTGATCATGGCCTCTACCCGCAATCTGCTGGCCGAGGCCAATTCCTTGCGCGCCGGCCATTGGCAGGTTGGCCTGGGCGGTGATCTGCATGGCAAGACCCTGGGCATTCTCGGCCTGGGCAGTATTGGCCAGAAAGTCGCGCAGTTTGCCCAGGTTTTCGGTATGAGGGTGATTGCCTGGAGTGAAAACCTCACGCCGGAACGCGCTGCGGAATCGGGCGTGACCTGGGTCAGCAAGAGAGCACTGTTTGAACAGGCGGATATTCTCACCGTTCACCTGGTGCTCAGCGACCGCAGCCGTGGGCTGGTGGATGCCGAAGCACTGAGCTGGATGAAACCCAGCGCGCGCTTGGTGAACACCGCACGTGGCCCGATTGTGGATGAGTCGGCGTTGGTGCTGGCATTGGAAAACGGACGCCTGGCGGGAGCCGCGCTGGATGTGTACGCCGAGGAGCCGCTGCCGGCGGATCATCCGTTCCGCCGCCTGCCGAACGTGCTGGCGACGCCGCACGTGGGCTATGTGAGCGAACAGAATTACCGGCAATTCTACGGCCAGATGCTCGAAGACATTCAAGCGTGGGCCAACGGTACGCCCATTCGCGAGCTGGGCTGACGCACCATTCAAGGGCAGCCCGCACCCGCTTGGTGTTCACTGAACCTTGTGGTGAGCAGGCTTGCCCTGCGCTGGGGCGAACTGATGGGAGCGCTTCGCACTCCAGCGCAGGGCAAGCCTGCTCACTACATCCTGGTGCTTTCTACGAGAGCATAAGGTTACAAGTTTTTTGTCCTACAAAATTTCCGTAGAAAGCCTACAAGCTCTAGGATCTGTCCTAGACTCATGACCGATGGGTCCGTTCGAAAACAAAAACCCCGCAAAAAATCGAAACTTTCCAACTCTGCCGTAGGTCCAGTTTTAAGGTAAGGCGAGCACCCGCGGTTCACGCGAAATGCCCGTCCATCCAATCTTTTTTGGCTAACCGTGCAACTGGCATACGCCTTGCCAGTTTGTACAGTGCTTGTGCGCCTGGCCGCAGGATGCGGTCATCGGAGCTAATGGCAGCGGGCCATTAGCCGACCAACATGTGGGAGAGAACTATGATCAGTGCCGCTGTAGATATTCAGGGAGAGCGTGTCAGTCAGCCGGTAGGGGGACCTTCGTTGGTCGACCTGCCCACCACTGTGCGGCCGATCGTGAGTCAGAATCCTAATCGCAAGAAAGTCCTGTTCGTGACCTCCGAATTTGCCGACCTGGTGAAAACCGGCGGCCTGGGCGATGTGTCCGCGGCCCTGCCCCGCGCCATGGCCCACCTGCACGATGTGCGGGTGCTGATTCCCGGTTACCCGCAGGTGATGGAAAGCGATAACCCGATCCATATCATCGGTGAGCTGGGTGGTCACGCCGCGCTGCCGCCGTGCAAGATCGGGCGCATGGACCTCAAGGACGGCCTGGTCATCTATGTGTTGATCTGCCCCGAATTGTACGAACGCGAGGGCACGCCCTACGGCGCCAATAACGGTCGCGACTGGCCGGACAACCACATTCGTTTCGCCCGCCTGGGCCTGGCCGCCGCCGACATGGCCGCCAACCTCGCGCAGATCCACTGGTGCCCAGACCTGGTGCACGCCCACGACTGGCCCGCTGGCCTGGCGCCGGCGTATATGCACTGGCGTGGGTCACGCACACCGACGCTGTTCACCATTCATAACCTGGCCTATCAAGGCGTGATCAGCCTGGCCTCGACGCCGGAACTAGGCATTCCACCCCACGCCCTGCAACAGGAAGGCATGGAGTTCTACGGCAAGATGTCGTACCTCAAGGCCGGCATGGCGTATTCCAGCCACATCACCACGGTGAGCGCGACCTACGCCCGGGAAATCACCACCCCAGAATTTGGCTGTGGCCTGGATGGATTTCTTGCCAGCAAGACCCAGCAAGGCCTGCTCAGCGGCATTCCCAACGGGATTGAAGACAGCTGGGAAACCTCCACCGACCCGCACCTGACCCACAACTTCAACATCGGCGACTGGGAAGGCAAAGCGGTCAACGCCAGCCAGGTGCGCGAGCTGTTTGGCCTGAGTGAATCCACCGGCCCGCTGTTCGCCGTGGTCTCACGCCTGGTGTTCCAGAAAGGCCTGGACCTGACCGAAGCCGTCGCCAGCTTTATTGTCGAGCAAGGTGGGCAGATCGCCATTATCGGTCGCGGCGAGCCGGAAGAAGAAAACGCCATGCGTGAACTGGCGCTGCGCTTCCCCGGCCAGATTGGTGTGCGCATCGGCTTCAATGAGACTGATGCCCGTCGCATGTTTGCCGGCAGTGATTTCCTGCTCATGCCGTCGCGCTACGAGCCGTGCGGCCTGAGCCAGATGTACGCCCAGCGCTTCGGCTCGCTGCCCGTTGCACGTAATACCGGCGGCCTGGCTGACACCATCGAAAATGGCGTGACCGGTTTTCTGTTCAATGAATCCACGGTCGACAGCTACAAAGAAGCCTTGAGCCGCGCGTTCAAGGTATTTGCCTACCCTGGCCTGCTCAATGCCATGCGCTGCCGTGCGATGACACAACCGTTCAACTGGAGCCAGGCGGTGGAACCCTACGCCGAACTGTACGAGCAGCTTGTGGCCAAGGCCTTGGGGAAATCCGCTAAATAACCAACGGGAGGTCTCTATAGATGCCGTTACGGACTCTGGAAACCTGGCCCCACGGCGCAATCATGCTGGACGCGCAACACACGCGTTTTGCCTTGTGGGCGCCAGACGCGTTTTATGTCAGCGTTGAATTGGAAGACGGCAAGTCCGTCGCCATGCTGCCCCAGGCAGATGGCTGGTTTGAAACCGAAATAGCGTGCCCGGCGGGCACGCGCTACCGCTTCAATATCGATGGGGAAATGGATGTACCCGACCCTGCCTCCAGGGCCCAGGCCTCGGATGTGCATGGCTGGAGCCTGGTGGTCGACCCCCTCGCCTATCCATGGCGCCACAGCCAGTGGCAGGGCCGTCCCTGGCACGAAGCCGTCATCTATGAGCTGCACGTCGGCGCAATGGGAGGCTACGCCGGCGTCGAGAAGCACCTGCCACGCCTGGCAGAACTGGGCGTGACCGCGATTGAATTGATGCCGCTGGCGCAATTTCCCGGCGAACGCAATTGGGGCTATGACGGCGTCCTGCCCTACGCGCCCCAAGCCTCCTACGGCACGCCCGATCAACTCAAGCACCTGATCGACAGCGCCCACGAACATGGCCTGGCGGTGATCCTCGACGTGGTCTACAACCATTTCGGCCCCGACGGCAACTACCTCGGCCAGTACGCCAAAGGCTTCTTCCAGGAAGACGTGCACACGCCATGGGGCGCCGGTATCGACTTTGACCGGCGTGAAGTGCGGGACTTCTTCCTGGACAACGCCTTGATGTGGCTGCTCGAATACCGTTTCGACGGCCTGCGCCTGGACGCAGTACACGCCATCGATAACCCGGATTTTCTGAAACAACTGGCCCACCGCGTTCGCGAGCAAGTCGACACCGGTCGTCACGTCTGGCTG
Organism: Pseudomonas sp. IPO3749; assembly: GCF_013386605.1. Classification (NCBI taxonomy): domain Bacteria; kingdom Pseudomonadati; phylum Pseudomonadota; class Gammaproteobacteria; order Pseudomonadales; family Pseudomonadaceae; genus Pseudomonas; species Pseudomonas sp. IPO3749. The sequence goes on from NZ_JACARN010000053.1 coordinate 61,722, forward strand.
ATGCTGGAAAACGAGCGCAACCAGGCCAGCCTCCTGCAGCACGATTTTGACGCTCAATGGAATGATGACTTTCATAACGTCCTGCACGTGTTGCTGACCGGCGAAACGGACGCCTACTACAGTGACTTTGCCGAGGAGCCTACCGCCAAGCTGGCGCGTTGCCTGGGCGAAGGCTTTATCTACCAGGGGCACACCACCCGGCATGGCCATGAACGCGGCGAACCCAGCGGGCACCTGCCGCCGAGCGCGTTTGTGGCGTTTTTGCAGAACCATGACCAGATCGGCAATCGCGCTCTGGGCGAGCGCCTGCATCAACTTTGCCCGCCACAGGCACTGGAGGCCGCGACTGCCCTGCTGCTGCTCTCACCAATGATCCCGCTGATGTTCATGGGTGACGAAGTCAATGCAGCCGAACCCTTTCTGTTTTTCACTGATCATCATGGCGAATTGGCTGAAGCCGTGCGCGAAGGTCGGCGTAACGAGTTCGCCGACTTTGCGGCGTTCCACGACCCTGAGCGACGTGAACGCATCCCTGACCCCAACGCCCTGGCGACCTTTGAGCAGTCGTTCCCTGCGTTCGCAGACGATCCGCACGCCCAGCTCTACTGCCAACTGCTGAACCTGCGCCACTACCACATCGTGCCGCACTTGCCGGGCAGCCTCGCGCTGGGCGCGCAGGTGTTGGCCGAAGGGGCCGTCAGCGCCCGCTGGCGCCTGGGTAACGGCAGCCTGTTGCAGATCGACCTCAACCTGAGTGCCACGCCGCTGGATCACCCGGCGACGGGAACTGTCCTTTTCGAAACGCCTGCCAATCTCGGTGCCCACCTGCTGCCGTACAGCGCGCGCGTTACCTTATCCCCTGTTGGAGAGCACCCTTGAGCGAAGCGAACCTGGAAATTCTCGCCAGCCGAGCGGGCCTGGCCGTCGATTGGGTCGACGCAAACGGCCGCCCGCAACGTGTGAAACCCGACGCCCTGCGCGCCGTTCTCAAAGGCCTGGGCCACCCGGCCGACAGCGATGCAGAGATCGACGCCAGCCTGCTCGAACTGGAACAGGCGCAACAAGACAAACACCTGCCACCCTTGATGACCATCGACAGCGGCGAAGGCCTGGATCTGGCCCGCTACTTTGAGCCGGACACCCTGTGCCGGGTCAGCCTGGAAGATGGCGAAACCCTCGAATTGCGCCTGGATGGCGACGCCGTATTACCCGGCGTCATCGCCCTCGGTTACCACCAGGTGCATATCGCCGAGCAGTCGTTCACCCTGGCCGTCGCCCCCACCCACTGCTACAGCGTGGCCGAGGCCGTCGACAGCCGCCCCGCCCGCGCCTGGGGCCTCAGCGCGCAACTGTATAGCCTGCGCCGCTTGGGCGATGGCGGCTTTGGCGACACCCTGGCCCTGGAACACCTGGCTCGTTCGGCCGCTGAACGCGGTGCCGACGCCCTGGCCATCAGCCCGATGCACGCGATGTTCAGCGCCGACACCGAGCGCTACAGCCCGTATTCGCCGTCGAGTCGTTTGTTCCTCAACAGCTTGTACGCCTCGCCGGGTTGCATCCTGGGGGAGCGCGAAGTGCGCAACGCCATCGAAGCCCTCGGCCTGACGGACGAGCTGCACGATCTGGAACAACTCAGCCTGATCGACTGGCCCACCGCCGCCAAGGCCAAGCAGCGACTGTTGCGTGCGTTGTACGAAGACTTCCGCCACGGCCAGCATCCACAACACGCCGACTTCTTGAGTTTCCGCCAGGCCGGTGGTGAAGCGCTGGAAAACCACTGCCGCTTCGAAGCCGTGCAAGCCGCGCGCGCCACCGAAGGTGAAGACCTCGACTGGCGCCACTGGCCCGAAGAGTGGCGCAACCCGCAGAGCCCGGCACTGACCGCGTTTGCTGCAGAGCATCAAGATGAGATCGGCTACTTCGCCTTCAGCCAATGGTTGATCGCCCGTTGCCTGGAGCGCGCGCAACAAGCGGCGCGCGGCAGCGGCATGGGCGTCGGCTTGATTGCCGACCTGGCCGTGGGCGCAGACGGCGGTGGCAGCCAGGCGTGGAGCCGTCAGGACGAACTGCTCGCGGACCTGACCGTGGGCGCACCCCCCGACATTCTCAACCGCGCCGGCCAAGGCTGGGGCATCTCCGCGTTCTCGCCTGAAGGCCTCAAGCGCAACGGCTTCCGTGCCTTTATCGAAATGCTGCGCGCCAACTTCGCCCATGCCGGTGGCCTGCGTATCGACCATGTGATGGGCCTGCAACGCCTGTGGGTGATCCCCATGGACGCCTCGCCGCGAAAAGGCGCCTACCTGTATTACCCGGTGGACGACCTGTTGCGCCTGCTGGCCTTGGAATCCCATCGCCATCAAGCCATCGTGCTCGGTGAAGACTTGGGCACGGTGCCGGATGGCCTGCGCGAAAAACTCATCGCGCGTTCGATCCTGGGCATGCGCGTGTTGCTGTTCGAGCAAAACCACGACGGCCAGTTCAAGCCGATCCTCGACTGGCCGGACAATGCCCTGGCCACCACCAGTACCCACGATTTGCCGACGCTCAACGGCTGGTGGCACAGCCGCGATATCGACTGGAACATTCAGCTCGGCCTGATCGACGCGCCCACCGTGGAGCAATGGAGCGAACACCGCCTGCGCGAACGCCAGGCACTGCGCCAGGCCTTGAGCCAGGACCCGCAGAACTTCGTTGAAGAAATCCGCAATGAAACCGACCACATGATCGACGCCAGCGTGCGCTACCTCGGCCATACCCGTGCGCCGTTGGTGCTGTTGCCGTTGGAGGATGCGCTCGGCGTCGAGGAGCAGGCCAACCTGCCCGGCACCACCGACACCCACCCCAATTGGCGCCGCCGCTTAGTGGGTGAGGCCTCCAGCCTGCTCGACAATGCCGGTGCCGCCCGCCGCCTCGAACTGTTGGCCGTCGCGCGCAACCAAGCCTATGAGCGTGACCGATGAACGCACTGCCCCTGCGCGCGACCCAGCGCCTGCAATTCCATAAAGGTTTTACCCTGGATGACGCGGTGCCGCTGGTGCCCTACTTTGCCCACCTCGGGATCAGTCACTTGTATGCTTCACCGCTGCTCAGCGCCCGCGCCGGTTCCATGCACGGCTACGACGTGGTCGACCCCACCCGCGTCAACCCGGAACTGGGTGGCGAAGCCGCCTTGCGTCGGCTGGTCGCCGCGTTGCGAGAACACGAGATGGGCCTGATCCTCGACATCGTCTCCAACCATATGGCCGTGGGTGGCGCGGATAACCCTTGGTGGCTGGACCTGCTGGAGTGGGGACGCATGAGCCCCTACAGCGAGTTCTTCGATATCCAGTGGCATTCGCCCGACCCGCTGCTCAAGGGCCAATTGCTGATGCCGTTCCTCGGCAGCGACTACGGCGAAGCCTTGCAGAGCGGCAGCGTGAGCCTGAAGTTCGATGCCACCCATGGCGCGTTCTACGTCGAGCATTACGAGCATCGCTTTCCGATCTGCCCACGGGACTACGCGACGATCCTGGGCAGCGATGAGTTGCTCAAGCCGTTGTCCGACCGCTTCAGCGCCCTGGCCTATCAGGACGACGCTTACCATGAAGCCGCCTGGCTCAAACAGGCCCTGGCCGAACGGGCCACTGAAGACGAAGTGCGCCAGGCCATCGACGCACAACTGGCGACCTTCGACTTCGACCGCCTGCATCAACTGCTTGAACAACAGGCTTATCGCCTCGCCAGCTGGCGCACTGCAGCGGACGATATCAACTGGCGGCGCTTCTTCGATGTCAATGAACTGGGCGGCCTACGCGTAGAACGCACGGCGGTGTTCGAGGCCACCCATGGCAAGATTTTCGAACTGATCAGCGAAGGTCTTGTGGATGGCCTGCGCATCGACCATATCGACGGCCTGGCCGACCCGCGCGGGTATTGCCGCAAGCTGCGGCGCCGGGTGGATTCGTTGTCACCGCAGCGGCATCTGCCGATCTTCGTGGAAAAAATCCTCGGCGAAGGCGAAACCCTGCGCGAAGACTGGCAAGTGGACGGCACTACCGGCTACGAATTCATGAACCAGCTGTCGCTGCTGCAACATCACCCCGACGGCTTTGAGCCGTTGGCCCAATTGTGGACCCGTCACAGCGAACGGCCTTCGGCGTTCATCGAAGAGGCGCGGCTGGCACGTCAGCAAATCCTCAACGGTTCCCTCGGCGGCGACTTCGAAAGTGTGGCCCAGGCCCTGCTGCAAGTGGCCCGCGACGACGTGATGACCCGCGACCTGACGCTAGGTGCCATCCGCCGGGCGTTGCAGGAACTGATTGTGCATTTCCCGGTGTACCGTACTTACATCAGTGCACGCGGGCGCAGCGACGCCGATAACCAGGTGTTCCAACACGCCATCGACGGCGCGCGCACCACCTTGGGCGAAGGCGACTGGCCCGTACTCGATCACCTGGAAAAATGGCTGGGTGGTCAACCTTGGCGCAACCGTCCGGTGGGCCGCGAACGCAAGATCCTCAAGCATGCTTGCGTGCGTTTCCAACAACTGACTTCACCGGCTGCCGCCAAGGCCGTGGAGGACACCGCGTTCTATCGCTCGGCGGTATTGCTGTCGCGCAATGACGTGGGCTTCAGCACCGAACAGTTCAGCGCGCCACTGGCCGACTTCCATGCCGTCAACCAGCAGCGCTTGCAGACCTTCCCCGACAACCTGCTGGCCACCGCCACCCATGACCACAAGCGCGGCGAAGATACCCGCGCGCGCCTGGCGGTGCTGAGTGAATGCGCGCCGTGGTTTGTAGAACAGGTGGAACACTGGCGCACCCTGGCCGCCCCGTTGCGGACCGACACCGCGCCCTCGGCCGGCGATGAATTGATCCTCTATCAAGTCTTGCTCGGCAGTTGGCCGTTGGACCAGGGCACCGATTTTGCCGACTACCAGCAGCGCCTGTGGCAATGGCAACAAAAGGCCCTGCGCGAAGCCAAGTTGCAGAGCAGCTGGAGCGCGCCCAACGAGGCCTATGAACAAGGTGTCGAAGCGTTCCTTTCACGGCTGTTGCTCAGTGAAGAAGGCCACCCACTACGCAGCGCCATTGGCCATGCCGCTCAGGCGATTGCCCCGGCCGGCGCGCTGAATGGCCTGGCGCAATCCTTGCTTCGCATGACCGTACCGGGTGTACCGGACTTGTACCAGGGCGATGAGTTCTGGGACTTCAGCCTGGTCGACCCGGACAACCGTCGCCCGGTGGATTTCAGCGCACGGCAACAGGCGCTGGCAAACCCACCGGACATCGGCGAACTGTTGTTCAACTGGCGCGACGGGCGTATCAAACAGGCGTTGATTGCCCAGGTGCTGGCCTTGCGCAAGGCCCAGCCTGACCTGTTCCGCAGCGGCACCTACACGCCGCTGGAAGTGGTCGGCAAACACGCCGAACGGGTGGTCGCATTCAGACGCGAACATCAGGGCAAACGCTTGCTGGTCGTGGTGCCACGCTGGCCCCATCACCTGCTTGAAAACGGTGTGCATCCCCAGATCAACGCGCAGGTTTGGGGCGATACACGGGTGAAATTACCGTTCGCCGCCACAACGCAAAACTGGAAGGGACTTTTTCATACAGGCGCAGTCACACCAGACAAGGAGCTGTTGGTTAGCGCTGCCCTGGGGGATTTCCCGGTCAATGTCTTTATCAATCCTGATGATCAAGAAAGCTGAAAATTTTCTGTGAGGAGCATTGTGATGAGTACTGAAGACAAACGCATACGCGAACTGGCGCATCAGATTTGGGAGTCCGAGGGCAAACCCCATGGTGAAGATGCACGTCACTGGGAGATGGCGCGCAAACTGGCAGAAGCCGAAGCGCTGACGCCGAGCAAGCCCAAGGCAGCAGCCAAGCCCAAGGCCAGCGCCCCCAAGCCTCAGGCGAAAGCCAAACCCGCGGCACCTGCGGCCAGCAAGCCGGCGCCACCGGCCGCTAAAAAACCACCGGCGCTCAAAAAACCCAAGCCTTGACCCCTCGCCTCTTGTCGGCGCTGTCGGCAAGAGGTGGTTTCACCTTCCAGACTCTCAGCTGAATTTTCGTCAGCACGGCCGCGTTCGGCCCGAAAAAAGACCCTTGCAGGAGCCACTTAATGAGCAAACCCGATAAAACCCCTTCGACGCCGGACAGCGAGCCGTCGCGGATTCGTGAAGGTTTGCCCTTCCCCCTTGGCGCCACCTGGGACGGCCTGGGTGTCAACTTTGCGTTGTTCTCGGCCAACGCGACCAAGGTCGAACTGTGCCTGTTCGATGATTCCGGCGAAGTCGAGCTGGAGCGCATCGAACTGCCCGAATACACCGACGAAACCTTCCACGGCTACTTGCCCGACGCCCATCCAGGGCTGATTTACGGCTATCGCGTGTACGGTGCGTATGACCCCGCCAACGGCCACCGTTTCAACCACAACAAATTGCTGATCGACCCCTACGCCAAGCAATTGGTGGGCGAGCTGAAATGGTCCGAGGCGTTGTTCGGCTACACCATCGGCCATCCGGACGACGACCTCAGTTTCGATGAACGCGACAGCGCACCCTTCGTTCCCAAATGCAAAGTCATCGACCCTGCACACACCTGGGGCAACGACCAGCCGGTGCGCGTGCCGTGGGACCGCACCATCATCTACGAGACCCACTTGCGCGGCATCAGCATGCGCCACCCTTCCGTGGGCGAATCCGTGCGCGGCACCTGCGCCGGCTTGATGGAAGACGACGTGCTCAAGCACATCCGCCAGTTGGGCGTGTCGTCGGTCGAGCTGCTGCCCGTGCATGCCTTCGTCAATGACCAGCACTTGCTGCAAAAAGGCATGACCAACTATTGGGGCTACAACAGCATCGCGTTTTTCGCCCCCGACCCGCGCTACTTGGCCAGCGGCAAGATCGCCGAGTTCAAGGAGATGGTCGCGCACCTGCATGAGCAGAAGCTCGAGGTGATCCTCGACGTGGTCTACAACCACACTGCCGAAGGCAACGAGCGCGGCCCGACCCTGTCCATGCGTGGTATCGACAACGCTTCCTACTATCGGCTGATGCCGGATGACAAGCGTTTCTACATCAACGATTCCGGCACCGGCAACACCCTGGACTTGAGCCATCCGTGCGTATTGCAGATGGTCACCGACTCCCTGCGTTACTGGGCCAATGAGATGCACGTCGACGGGTTCCGCTTCGACTTGGCAACCATTCTTGGCCGTTACCGCGATGGTTTCGACGAGCGCCACAGCTTCCTCGTTGCCTGCCGCCAGGACCCGGTATTGCGCCAGCTCAAACTGATCGCCGAACCCTGGGACTGCGGCCCCGGCGGCTATCAGGTGGGCAACTTCCCACCGGGCTGGGTCGAATGGAACGACCGCTTCCGCGACACCGTGCGGGCCTTCTGGAAAGGCGATGACGGCCAACTGGCGGACTTTGCCGGGCGCATGACCGCCTCCGGCGAGATGTTCAACCATCGTGGCCGCCGTCCTTACAGTTCGGTGAACTTCATCACCGCCCACGACGGTTTCACCCTGCACGATCTGGTGTCCTACAACGACAAGCACAACGAGGCCAACGACGAAAACAACCAGGACGGCAGCAACAACAACCTGTCCTGGAACCATGGCGTCGAAGGGCCGACCGACGACCCGGAAATCAACGCGCTGCGCCTGCGTCAGATGCGCAACTTCTTCGCCACTTTGCTGTTGGCCCAAGGTACGCCGATGATCGTGGCCGGTGATGAGTTCGCCCGCACCCAGCACGGCAACAACAACGCCTATTGCCAGGACAGCGAGATCGGCTGGGTCAACTGGGACCTGGATGATGACGGCAAAGCCCTGCTCAAGTTTGTGAAACGCTTGATCAAATTGCGCCTGGCCTACCCGATCCTGCGTCGTGGCCGCTTCCTGGTAGGCGACTACAACGAAGACATTGGCGTGAAGGACGTCACCTGGCTCGCGCCGGATGGCAATGAGATGACCACCGAACAGTGGCAAGACAGTCATGGCCGCTGCCTGGGCATGTTGATGGATGGCCGCGCCCAGGAAACCGGGATTCGTCGTGCCGGCGCCGATGCGACGTTGTTGCTGGTGGTCAATGCCCACCATGACATGGTCAATTTCCGCCTGCCGCCGGTGCCCGAAGGCGAGTTCTGGACTTGCATGCTTGACACCAATTCGCCGGCGATTCGTGGGCAGGAACGCTTTGATTTCGATCATGAGTACGCGGTGACGGGCCGCTCGCTGCTGCTGTTCGAGCTACAGCGTGAAGACGAGGTGTGAAATGGCACTGCATGGATTCCTTCAAGGCTACCGGGGCTATGCGGACACGCAAGCCCTGGGCGCGGCCCTGAAGGCGCTTCAGGAGGAAGGCCTGGACAAACTGCCCTTGCCGGGCAGCGGTCAGACATTGGCGCGGTTCAGCCGTTTGGCACAGGTGGCAGGCCATGACCTGCGCCTGTGCAAGTTGTTCGAAGGCCACACCGACGCCTTGGCGATCATTGCCGAACTCAACAGCCCACTGCCACCCTTGGGCAGCATCTGGGGCATGTGGGCGGCCGAGCCACCCACCGCCAAGGTACGCGTCTTCAAAGAGGGCCAGCGCCTGAAGGTGCAAGGGCGTAAAGCCTGGTGTTCCGGCGCGGCGGTGGTCAGCCATGGCTTGCTGACGGCCTGGGACGAAGACGACCGCCAACAGTTGGTGGCGGTGCCTATGGATCAACCCGGCGTCGTCGTCACGGACGAAGGCTGGAATGCCGTGGGCATGGCCGCCACCGGCAGTGTGGAAATCGTGTTTGACCAGGCCTGGGGGCTGGCCGTGGGCGGACCAGGTGATTACCTGGCTCGCCCCGGATTCTGGCAAGGCGGCATTGGCATTGCTGCCTGCTGGTATGGCGCGGCGCAACGCCTGGCGGAAGTCTTGCGTGAGCAGTGCAGCAAACGCCCGGAACCCCACGCCCTCGCCCACCTCGGTGCGGTCGACAGCGCACTCAACAGCGCCGCCTGTGTACTGCGCGCCAGCGCGGAACAGGTCGATCGAGAACCCAAGGCCAATGCCAGGGAGTTGGCGCAACAGACTCGGGCGTGCATCGAAGACACCGTCGAACAGGTGATGCGCCATGTGGGTCGGGCCGTCGGTGCGGGGCCCTATTGCAAGGATCCGCATTTCGCCCAGTTGATGGCGGACTTGCCGGTGTATATGCGCCAGAGTCACGCCGAACGCGACTTGGCCGGCCTTGGCGAGTTGGTCGCCGGCGAACCCACAGGGAGGTGGCAGTTATGAAACCCAATCCAATCGTTGGCCAAGGCACGCCGCTGCATCGCTGGCAGGCGTCGCCGAAGATGGCCGAGCTGCCGCCGATCAGCGTTGAGCAGTTGGTGCCAGAAGGCTATCGGGCGGTGATCGTCGCCCCCCATCCGGATGATGAAGTGCTGGGGTGTGGTGGCTTGATGCAGGGGCTCGCGGCACTCGGCCGGGCCATCCAGCTCATTTCAGTCACCGATGGCAGCGCCAGTCATCCGGGCTCGCGGCGTTGGCCGGTTGAGCGCTTGAGTGTGGTGCGCCCCCAGGAATCGGCCCAGGCCCTGCATCGTCTTGGCTTGCCGCTGCACAGCCTGAAATGGCTGCGTGCCGGGTTTGCTGACAGCAAGGTGGCGGCGCGGGAAGCTGAACTCGCGGCGTTCATCCAGCGTTACCTCAAACCCACCGACGTGGTGTTCACCACTTGGCGCGAAGATGGGCATTGCGACCACGAAGCCGTCGGTCGTGCCAGCGCCAAGGCAGCCTCTGCTGTCGGCGCAAGCCTGTACGAACTGCCGGTATGGACCTGGCACTGGGCAACGCCTGAAGATAACCAAGTGCCATGGCATCGCGCGCGCAAGATCCCATTGACCTGTGAAGCGGTCGCCCGCAAACGGCACGCCATCCACGCCTTCGCCAGCCAGTTGGAGGGCGACCCGCAGATCGGCCTGGCGCCCGTGCTTGCACCCTATGTAGTGGAACGTCTGCTCCAGCCTTTTGAAGTGGTATTCGTATGAGCGTGGCTAGACCGTATTTCGACCAATTGTTCGCCAACAACGATGACCCCTGGGCCTTTCGCCAACGCTGGTACGAACGCCGCAAACGCGCGTTGACCCTGGCGATACTCACGCGCCCCCGCTACGGCTCGGTGTTCGAGCCTGGTTGCGCCAATGGCGAGCTGAGCTTCGAACTGGCGCCCCGCTGTGACCGCCTGCTGTGTTGCGACACGGCTTCGGCCGCCGTCGCCCTGGCGCGCAGTCGCTTGCTGGGCTTTCCCCAGGCTCAGGTGCAGCAAAGCCGTTTGCCCGAACAGTGGCCCACAGGCCAGTTCGAGCTGATCGTGCTCAGCGAGTTGTGTTACTACCTCGACGCCGACGACTTGTGCCGGTTGATCGAACGCGTGCGCACCTCGTTGACCGACGACGGCCAGGTGCTGGCCTGCCATTGGCGCCCACCTATCGAAGGTTGCCCGCAAACGGCCGAGCAAGTGCATGCCCTGCTCCAGGAACGGCTGGATATGCCTCGCGTGGCCAGCCACCACGAACACGACTTCCTGCTCGACCTGTGGAGCCGCGACGGCACTTCGGTCGCCACCCTTGAGGGCCTGAGATGATCGGCATTCTGATCCCGGTACACAACGAAGAGGCCTTGCTGGGCGACTGCCTGAAAGCGGCACTGATCGCGGCCAGCCATCCGGGTTTACTCGGTGAAGCCGTGACTGTCTTGGTGGTACTCGACAGTTGCAGCGATGCCAGTGCCACCATTGCCCAGGCCTATCCCGTGCAATGGCTTGAAGCCCAGGCACGCAATGTCGGGCATGTTCGAGGCGTGGGTGCGCGGCATCTGCTCAACCAGGGCGCCCGCTGGATTTCGTGCACCGATGCCGACAGCCGCGTGGCGCCTGATTGGCTGGTGGCCCAGTTGGCACTGGGGGCCGACGCGGTATGCGGCACCGTCACCGTGGACGCCTGGAGCGAAGGCTTCGACCCGGCTGCGCAGATTCGCTACAACCAGGGTTACGAGGCGCGAGACGGCCATCGACACATCCACGGTGCCAACTTGGGCGTCAGCGCAGGCGCTTATGTGCGCGCGGGTGGTTTCGAGCCGCTGGCGTGCCATGAGGATGTGCAACTGGTGCGTAACCTAGAGCTGTGCGGCGCCTCCATTGCCTGGAGCCACAGCCCGCAAGTGATCACCAGTGCGCGCCTGGATGCTCGCGCACAGGGCGGTTTCGGCGATTACTTGAAGAGCTTGATGCACGCCACTTGAAAAAAACGACGTTGCCGAATGTAAAACCGACCAATCCTTGTCTATGCTGATGACGCCTTGCTGGCGTTCCAGGGTTGGAGCGTCATGCAGCCACTGCGGCGGAGCCTGTGGTGGATAAAAGAGTGTCGTCCCGTCAACGGGCCACGACCCAGCATCAATCGACAAGGATGTGACACCCCATGAAGCTTGCTTCCTTAAGCGACGGCCGTAGCGGCCCTGCGCAAATCTGGAACAGCGCCCCGCAGCTGGCGCAAATTCCCCCGATCACCCCGTCCTCACTGGTGCCGCCTGGCGCACGCGTGGTCATCATCGCGCCCCACCCCGGCGACGAAGTGCTGGCCTGTGGTGGCCTGCTGCAACTGCTCAGCACCTTGGAGCATCCCCTGCAACTCATCTCCATCACGGATGGCAGCGCCAGTCACCCAGGGTCCAACGTCTGGCCGGCCAGCCGCCTGAGCGTGGTGCGGCCCCAGGAAAGCGTCGAGGCCATGCGCCGCCTGGGCATGCCCCTGCACAGTTTGAAGTGGATCCGCGGTGGCTTCTGTGACGACGCCCTCGCCAGCCGCGAGCCGCAACTGAGTCAATTCATTGCACGCTACTTGCAACCGGGCGATGTGGTGTTCAGCACGTGGCGTAACGACGGTAATGACGATCACGACACCGTCGGGCGTGCCAGCGCCAACGCCTGCACCCTGGTCGGTGCGCAGCTGTATGAACTGCCGATCTGGGCCTGGCACTGGCCCGCTCGGGAAGGTGCGATCATCCCCTGGCAACGCGCACGCAAGGTGCGGCTGGACACCTGGACCGTGGCGCGCAAGCTCCATGCGGCGCACGCCTATGCCAGCCAATTGGCCGGTGACCCACAGATCGGCCTGGCGCCGATGCTTGCCCAGGTACTCTTGGAGAGAATGCGGGAACCCTATGAGATCGTGCTGTCGTAGGCCCCGGCTCGTCCATGCCGGTGGTTTCTGACAGAAAAGGCACGGTTCGCGCTGCATGTTTGTATCGCAGTGTGTACAGAGCCCGCTGCGATACACAGTCTTTAACTCAACGGGTTTCCTGAAACAGGCCAGATACAGCGCGGCGTTCAACTGGGCTCCAGGCACACAACAAGCCACAGGAGGCTCGCCATGCACACTCAGTTGACTCGCCGCTTCAAACGCCAATCCCTTTTCCTGGCCTTGGCCTTGTCACAATTCGGCATCCTGGGTGTGGCCCATGCCGAAATGCCCGAGGCGCCGACCCGCGCCGTCGCCAGCCCGCAAAGCGCGTTCGGCGCACTCAAACACGTCAAGGCCGGCCTGCTGGACGTGGCCTACGCCGAAGTCGGCCCGGCCACGGGACCGGTGGTGATCCTACTGCATGGCTGGCCCTACGACATCGACAGCTACGCCCAGGTCGCCCCGCTGCTGGCAGCCAAGGGTTATCGCGTGCTGATCCCCTACGCCCGGGGTTATGGCGACACCCGTTTCCTCTCGGACAAAACCCTGCGCAACGGCCAACCGGCGGCGTTGGCCAGTGATGTGATCGACTTCATGGACGCGCTGAAGATCAAGCAAGCCGTACTCGGCGGCTACGACTGGGGCGCACGTTCGGCGGACATCGTTTCGGCGCTGTGGCCGGAACGGGTCAAGGCGCTGGTGTCGGTCAGCGGATACCTGATCGGCAACCAGGCGGCGGGCAAGAATCCTTTGCCGCCCAAGGCCGAACTGCAATGGTGGTATCAGTTCTACTTTGCCACCGAGCGCGGAGCCGAGGGCTACCAGAAAAACACCCATGACTTCGCCAAGCTGATCTGGCAACTGGCTTCCCCGCAATGGAAGTTCGATGACGCCACCTTTGACCGCAGCGCCAAGGGCCTGGAGAACCCGGATCACGTGGCGATCACCGTGTTCAACTACCGCTGGCGCCTGGGATTGGTCCAGGGTGAGACGAAGTACGATCCTCTGGAGCAGAAACTCGCCCAGGCGCCGTCGATCGGCGTGCCGACCATCACCCTGGAAGGCGACGCCAACGGCGCCCCGCATCCTAAACCTGAAGATTACGCCAAACGTTTTACCGGCAAGTATGAATTCCGCCTGATCAACGGCGGCGTGGGCCACAATCTGCCCCAGGAAGCGCCCGAAGCGTTTGCCAAGGCGGTCATTGACGCGGATCACTTGTGATGAAGCGCCTGTGCATGGCTGCATTGGCCCTGGCGAGTTCGGCTGGCGCCTTCGCCGACAGCGCTCCGTCGCCCATCTACGGCGTGACCATTCCCGACGGCTACCGCCAGTGGGAATTGGTGGCGCCTGCTCAGGAGGCCGATCCGTTGAACGAACTACGTGTGGTGCTGGGCAACAGCGCGGCGCTCAAGGCTTACCGGGAGGGCAAGCTGCCGTTCCCGGATGGCACGGTCTTGGCCAAATTGGCGTGGAAACACGAACAATCGCCCGAGTTCAAGACCGCGTCCATCCCCGGCGCGGCGACCACGGTGCAGTTCATGGTCAAGGACTCGAAGAAATACGCGTCCACCGGGGGCTGGGGGTTCGGTCGCTTCATCAACGGCAAGCCAGCCGATGAAGCGCAGCACCAGACGTGCTTTGCGTGCCACCAGGCGTTGGTGAAGGATCGCGATTATGTGTTTACCAAACTGGCGCCCTGAACGCGTGAGAACCGGTAGGCGATCCCCAGCCAGATAAACCAGGCCGGCATCACGCACAGCGCCAAGCGTGTATCCGGCCGTAACGCCAGCAGACCCAGCACAAATGCGAGGAAACCCAGGGAAAACCAGGCCATCGGCACGCCACCGGGCATCTTGTAGGTGGACTTGGCATGCAGGTCCGGACGTTTCTTGCGGTAGGCGATGTAGGACGCCAGGATTGTCGACCAGGTGAAAATCACCAGGATCGCCGATACCGTCGAAACGATGGTGAAGGCGGTCATCACCTCCGGCACCACAAACAGCAATACCAGGCCTAGCAACATCAGCACGGTGGTAAACGCCAGGCTGATAAACGGCACGCTGCTCTTCGACAAGCGTCGAAAAATTCCCGGTGCATCCCCCAAGTCAGCCAGGCCGAACAACATACGGCTGGCGGAAAACACACCGCTGTTGGCCGAGGAGGCCGCCGAGGTCAGCACCACGAAATTGACGATGCCCGCCGCCGCCGGAAAACCCGCCACCAGGAACAACTCAACGAACGGGCTTTTGCTCGGCGAGACTTGCTGCCATGACGTCACCGCGATGATGCACGCCAAGGCCAGCACGTAGAACAGGATGATGCGCAGCGGGATCGAGTTGATCGCCTTGGGCAGCGTCTTCTCCGGCGCGCGGGTTTCGGCTGCAGCGGTGCCGATCAGTTCGGTACCGGCAAAAGAAAAAATCGCCATCTGGAACCCGGCGAAAAAACCGAACAAACCATTGGGGAACGCGGCCTGTTTGTCCAATAAATGGGTCAGCGATGCAGTGACCCCGGTGGGCGAGACAAACGAGCTGGCAATCAGCACCACACTCACACCGATCAAGGTCAGCACGGCAATGAGCTTGATGATCGCGAACCAGAATTCCACTTCGCCAAACAACTTCACCGTCAACACATTCAACGCGAACAGCGTGAGCAGCATGCCCACTGCCGGCATCCAGGCCGGCACATGGGGAAACCAGTACTGGAAGAAGCCACCTACCACCACCGCATCCCCCACTACCGCCACGCTCCAGCTCAACCAATACGACCAGCCGAGAAAAAACGCCGCACGCGGCCCCAGGTAGGCGCCGGCAAAGTCGGCGAAGCTCTTGAAGTTGAGGTTGGACAGCAGCAGTTCGCCCATGGCGCGCATCACGAAATACACGAACAGCCCGATGATCATGTAGATCAGGATGATCGAGGTGCCGGACAGCGCAATGATCTTGCCGGAGCCCATGAACAGGCCGGTGCCGATTGCACCGCCCATGGCCATCAACTGGATATGGCGGTTGCTCAGGGTGCGTTGCAACGCAGGCTTTTCATAAAGCCCGGACGTGGTTGTTTTCATCACAAAACCTCTTGTTATGTTTTTGAGTTTTGGCAGAAGAAAAGTCGACGGGTCGTTGTTATTGGCTGTTGCTTTCGAAACCGTGCAGCACGTTGACGGCGTTGATGCCGATTTCATCGACCATGTAGCCGCCTTCCATCACGAACAGAGTGGGTACGCCGACGCTGGCAATGATTTCGCCCATGCCGAGGAAGTCCTGGCTGTCGAGGAGGAAATGGCTGATGGGGTCGTCCTTGAAGGTATCGACGCCGAGGGAGATCACCAGCACCTCGGGCGCGAAGTCGCGCAGTTGCTGGCACGCATTGATCAAGGCGATTTGGTAGTGCGCCCAGGTGGTGTTTTTCGGCAACGGATAATTCAGGTTGAAGCCGTCCCCTGCGCCCGCACCGCGCTCACTGGCCGCACCGGAAAAGTACGGGTAAGAGACTGCCGGGTCGCCATGCAGGGAGATGAACAGCACGTCTGGGCGGTCGTAGAAAATATTCTGCGTGCCGTTGCCGTGGTGGAAATCCACATCCAGCACCGCCACGCGCTTGGCGCCTTGGGTAATGGCTTGCTCGGCGGCAATCGCGGCGTTGTTGAGGTAGCAATAACCGCCCATGTATTCGCGGGCTGCGTGATGGCCCGGCGGGCGGCACAGGGCGAAGGCGCTGTGATGCCCCTCGTCGATCAACGCCAGGCCGGTCAAGGCGATGTCCGCGCTGGTTTTGACCGCCTCCCAGGTGGTGCGGGTAATCGGCGAGCCGGCGTCCATCGCGTAGAAACCGAGCTTGCCGTCGATGAACTCCGGGACTTGATGGTTCGCCAAGTCACGCACCGGCCACACCAGGGGCAACGCGTCATGGCTGCGGCCAATGGCGGTCCATTCGGCCCAGGCGGTTTCGAGGAACGCTACGTAGCGCTCGCTGTGGGCGTTGACGTAACAGGCCCGATCGAAGCGGCGCGGTGTGACGATATCGCCCAGTCCAACCTGCCTGACGCGGTCACGCACCGTGTCGGCGCGGCTCGGTTGTTCGAATGAAGGTTTGAGCACGCCATCCTTCAGTTCAGTGCCGTGGTGCAAACGGTGGGCTTCGCTAAAAACAGTCAACATGGGTGGGCATCCGCCAGTAAAAGACAGGGTCTATTTTGTTCTGGCCACGCCGGGCTTTCTTTGCTTTTACTTACGGCACTGTTAGCTTTATCGGGAATATTTACCTCTGTGGCGCACAATTATGAAAAATAAAACCAGACAGGTCGCTCTTGATGACACCGATCTCGCCATCCTCGCTTTGTTGCAGGAAGACGCCAGTATTTCCAACGCGCAGTTGAGCGAACGCCTGTCACTGAGTCTCACCCCCTGCTGGCGTCGGCGCAAACGCCTGGAAGAGGAAGGCGTGATCAAGGATTACCAGGCCAACCTCGACCGCAAGATGCTCGGACTGGACATCATGGCGTTCGTCCATGTGCGCTTCGCGATCCACACCGATCACGCGCCGGATGCGTTTGAAGCGGTGGTGAAGGCGCTGCCGCAGGTGTTGTCCTGCCACAAGATCACCGGTGATGCGGATTACCTGTTGCAGGTCCTCGCGCAAGACCTGGACAGCTACAGCGAGTTTGTCGAGAGCGTATTGCGTCGGCAGTTGGGGATTGCGTCGATTCAGTCGAGTCTGGCGCTGAGGGAAGTCAAGGCGACGAGTCGCGTGGCGATTCCCCCGCGTGAATAATCGCCGCGCACGCCGAACCTTTATAACGGCGGCATGACGAACTGGCCTTAAACAGATGTGAAAAAATCATTAACTAATTCTCTTCAAAGGCTTTTTCCCACAAGCTCAAGCTGCCACACTGATGCGAATAATTATCAACATCTTTATTATTCGCCAGGGACGGCATTCGGGGAGAGTCAGTTCCATGTCTGTGCAACAACACGGCGGTAAAGGTTTTTCACCCAGTCTGATGGCGTTGGCCGTCTGTCTTGCAAGTTCAACGGCGGCCTTTGCCGCCGAGACCCAGGCACCCGCCGCCACCCTTGAACTGGGGACCACGCAAATCTCCGGCGAAGCGCAACTGGGCGAAACCACCGAAGGCACGCAGTCCTACACCACCGGCGCGATGAAAACCGCGACCAAGCTGCCGTTGACCATGCGTGAAACCCCGCAGGCCGTTACCGTCATTACGCGCCAACGCATGGATGACCAGGCGATGACCAGCATCAATGATGTGGTCAAAGCCACGCCCGGTCTGTTCCTCAACTTCTCCAGCGGTCCTGGCCGGCAGTCCTACACGTCCCGCGGTTTCGACATCGACAACCTGATGTACGACGGCATCCCCACCGGCTATAACGGCGTCTCCGTAGGCTCTCAGCCGAACCTGGCGATGTTCGATCGCGTCGAGATTGTGCGCGGCGCCACTGGCCTGATAACCGGCGCGGGTAACCCTTCGGCGGCCATCAACCTGGTACGCAAGCGGCCACTGGACGAACAAAAAGTCACCCTCACCGGCGCCGCCGGCAGCTGGGACGACTACCGTGGCGAACTCGACGCCTCCAGCCCCCTCAACGACAGTGGCACCTGGCGCGGCCGGGTCGTCACGTCCTACCGCGATGCCAACAGTTTCATCGACAACGCCGAGGAATATCACGGCCTGTTCTATGCCGTCACCGAAGCCGACCTGAGCGAAGACACCACCCTGACGCTCGGTTTCTCGAACCAGAAAGACAAGACCAACTATTTCTGGGGTTCGTCGATGGTCGGCCAGGATGGTCATCACCTGAACCTGCCACGGTCCTACAACCCAGGCACCGACTGGGAGAACAAAGACCAGGAAGTCAACACGGTATTTGCTGAACTGCGCCAGCAACTGGCCAACGACTGGAAACTGCAAGTCAACGCCAACTATGCCGAACAAAACGCATTGTTCTCCGGCTCCTACCAGTCACGTTGGGTCAATAACACGCTGGCGCGCACCGTCTACCAGGCGGCCTACGATGAAAACCAGGCAGGCGTCGACGCCTTCGCCAGCGGCCCCTTCCAAGCGTTCGGACGTACCCATGAACTGATCGTGGGCGCCAGCCGACGCATCTACGACATGACCACCCACAACTACAGCCCCTACAACCTCAACTGGCCGCTCACGGCGGGCAAACCGGACTTCGTCCACACCACCAACGACCGTGACGTCACCACCCAGGATGGGGTCTACGTCACCACGCGCCTGAACCTGGCCGACCCGTTGAAGCTGATCCTCGGTGGGCGCCTGGACTGGTATGACTACGATGCCCATGGCGGTGCCGACAACTCCGGCGACTACAAGGTCACGCGTAACCTCACCCGCTACGCCGGCTTGATCTACGACCTGGACGACCATCACTCGGTCTATGTCAGCTACAGCGACATCTTTACGCCGCAAAGCGCCAAGGACACCTCCGGCAACCCCGTCAAGCCGATTGTCGGTAAGAACTATGAAGTGGGCATCAAGGGCGAATACCTCGGCGGTGCGCTGAATGCGAGCGTGGCGCTGTTCCGCGTCGACCAGGAAAACCGCGCGGTGGATGTGGTGGTGCCTAACTGTCCGCAGGCCAGCTGCTCCGAAGCCTCAGGCGAAATCCGCAGCCAGGGTATCGACTTTGAACTGCAAGGCGCCCTGACCGAGAACTGGCAGGTCGGCGGTGGCTACACCTACGCGCGTACCCACACCATCAAGGATCAAGCCAACCCGCAGAACGTCAACCAGCAGTTCGACACCGACACCCCGGAACACCTGTTCAAACTGACCACTAACTACCACTTCCAGGGTGCCCTGGAAAAACTCCGCGTGGGCGGCAACGTCTCCTGGCAGAGCCGCATGTACAACGACTTCAAAGTCGCGGACGGCAGCACCTACCGCCTCAAGCAAGGCGCCTACGCCGTCACCGACCTGATGGCCGGTTACCAGGTCAACCAGCACCTTGACCTGCAACTCAACGCCAACAACATCTTTGACCGTCGCTACTACCAGTCCATCTCCAACTCCGTGAGCTATGGCGGTGATTCCTACGGCACACCCCGCAACATGATGCTGACTGCCAAATACAGCTTCTGATCGCGATCCGATCAACGGCTACCCGCCCGGGTAGCCGTTCCTCAAGTCCCGCCTTCTGATGCCGATAACCGCTTGGCATCACTGAATCCTATAAAAACCAAAAAACCCTGATTCGCTCCACCCTGCCCTCACTTTGATTCGGCCAGACCACATGGAGTAAGTGTGAATGCCCACCCGCGCGCGTTTTTTCGAGCATTACCGTAAAGCCGACCGCATCATGCTGGCGTTGATCTGGCTGATGTTCCTGTTCTCCCTGGGCCTGGCGCTCTGGCATGACACCCTGATTCAAGCGGCCATTGTCGGCGGTGGCACCAGCGTGGTGCTCACGGCGCTGTACCGAGCGATAGGCGGCACCCGCGTGATGCGTTGCGCCCTCGGCGCAGGCCTCATGGTGATGGCGGCGCTGCACATCAACCAGGCCCAGGGCGTGATCGAATCGCACTTCGGGATCTTCGCGCTGTTGGCGGTGCTGACGTTTTATCGTGACTGGCTGCCGATCCTGGTCGCGGCCGCCACCATCGCCGTGCATCACGTGGTGTTCCATGCCCTGCAACACCAAGGCTTCCCGGTGTTCGTGATGGAACATCACGGCGGCTGGACCATGGTGTTCGTCCACACGTTCTACGTGGTGATGGAAACCGTCGCCCTGCTCTACCTGGCCGTACACAGCCAGGCTGAAGCGGTCGAAAGCCAGGAAATGCTGGAGAAGATGCTCGCGGTCACCTCCCAATTCAGCGCGCAGACCACCCAAGGTGACGGCAAGGTGCATGTGTCCCTGGCCAAGCGTTTCGACCACTTCCTGCAACAGATCACACACCTGATCGACGGTGTCGCCCGCGACTCCCACGGCCTCGGCCAACTCGGCCAGGCCCTGGCCAGCGCCAGCGGCACCCTGGAAAAAGGCGCACGGCACCAGTTGGCGGAAATCACCCAGATGACCGGCTCGATGCAGCGCATGGAAGACGCCATGGGCCACATCGCCGTGCACGTCGAGCAAGCGGTGGACCACGCCGGCAAGGCCAGTCAACAAATCCAACGCGGCCAGGAAAGCGTCAGCCGGGCCCAGCAGGAAATCACCCAGTTGGCCTCGCGCCTCAACGGCACCCATGAAACCGTGCAGGGCCTGGCCGTGCAAGCCGAGCAGATCGGCAGCGTACTCGAAGTGATCAACAGCATCGCCAACCAGACCAACCTGCTCGCCCTCAACGCCGCCATCGAAGCCGCCCGCGCCGGCGAGCAAGGCCGTGGCTTCGCCGTGGTCGCCGACGAAGTGCGCAGCCTGGCGCAGCGCACGGCGGTGTCCACCCAGGAAATCAAGACCATCATCGAAGGCCTGCAACACGGCAGCCGCCAGGCCGTCGAAGCCATGCACGACAGTCGCCAAGGCGTGGAGCGTTGCGTGGAAGACAGCCAGGTCGCCGTCGACATGCTGCGCGCCGTGGGCAACGACATTGCGCACATCGACGACCTGAACGGCCGGATCGTGACCACCACCCGCGAGCAGACCACCGCGAACCTGGAGATTGTCGGGCGGTTGCAGTCGGTGCAGAGCATTGCGCAAAGCACCGCCAACGATGTGGAAACCCTGGCGCGCAGCAGTGAGCAGCTACCGCCGATTGCGGTGCGGTTGGATGCGTTGGGCAGACGCTTCCATCAGTGAACGTTCAGGGTCGTCATGTGCCGAAGTTGAACGCGATCGAGATCCGTGGCCGCGTGCCCTCAAAGCGTCGTACCGAGTGCATCAACCAGGACGGAAACATGATCAATGTCCCGCTGCTGGCGACACAGATGCTGCTGAAACCGGCAGTCAGGCAATCCTCGACCCGCATGCGCAAGGCGGGGTTGTAGGTCGAGGCAACCATGCCTCGCGGATCAACGAATTCCAGGTCGCCGCCGACGGTGGCGTCCTCTTCACGCCCCCCCGCATCGACCCAGTAAACACCTGACCAAAATGCGCCAGGATGCCCATGCAGCGCATTGCTGTGGCCCGCCTCGTTCACATTGGCCCACGCGTTGAGTTTCCACTCGAAACCGGGCTCGGTCAGTCCGAAGCCTTCGTGATGAACGGCGGTCAGCTCAGTGGCAAACCGCGTAGCAAACGCCACCAACGCGCTGCAGGCATCCCCACCCCACGCCTGAAAATCGTTCGCGGACTGCCAACCGCCATCGTTGCTGCGCTGAGCGCCAGACTGATCCTGCGCCATGCGCTGTGTGACCACCGATTTGAGCTCAGCGTTGAGCGTGTCTGCATTGGGGTATTGGATGCTGGCCAAAGGCGTTGTGAACAGCCGCCGGATGTTGATCAGCTCCGGATTCAACAGATTGTCGCTCGACTGCATGGGTTACTCATCATGTTTTGCCAGTAGCCACAAACCATACCGGCATCATCGATTCGGCGATGTAAACCATTGTTAAAGTCTTAACCACAGTTGCGCACAAGCGCCCCGCCTCACCTGGCCCAAATCCTGCCTTCACCACCACCAGCAAGTCGCTGCTGACTACGCGGACGACTCTTTTGGGCCCCGTCGCCCAACAGCCTGCCCCGATAATCAGTCATCCCCGCACCTATCCCGAGGCCTCCCCCCATGACGAGCCCATCCACCGAACAGGTCAGCCCCCAGACCTTGCGTAAGGTCATTATCGCCGCCGGCATCGGTAACTTTGTCGAGTGGTTCGACTTCGCCGTCTACGGTTTCCTCGCCACCACCATCGCGCAGCAATTCTTCCCCAGCGGCGATGCCAGCGCCGCGTTGCTCAAGACCTTCGCCGTGTTTGCCGTGGCGTTTGCCTTCCGCCCCCTGGGCGGGATTTTCTTCGGCATGCTGGGTGACCGCATCGGCCGCAAACGTACGCTGGCCATGACGATCCTGTTGATGGCCGGCGCCACCACCCTGATCGGCCTGCTTCCCACCTACGCAGCTATCGGCGTAGCGGCGCCGATCCTGTTATCGCTGATCCGCTGCGCCCAGGGCTTCTCCGCCGGCGGCGAATACGCCGGGGCCTGTGCCTATCTCATGGAACATGCACCGAGTGACAAACGCGCGTGGTACGGCAGCTTCGTGCCGGTGTCGACGTTTTCCGCCTTCGCCGCCGCCGCGGTGGTGGCGTATGCGCTGGAAGCGTCGTTGTCCGCCGAGGCCATGGGCAGTTGGGGCTGGCGCCTGCCATTTCTGATCGCCGCGCCGCTGGGCCTGGTGGGGCTTTACCTGCGCTGGAAGCTGGACGAGACGCCCGCTTTCCAGGCGGTGAAAGAGGAGCACACCGTGGCCCACTCCCCGCTCAAGGAAACCCTGCGCAACCATGGTGCGGCGATCTGCTGCCTGGGCGCTTTTGTGTCACTGACGGCGCTGTCGTTTTATATGTTCACCACTTACTTCGCGACCTACCTGCAAGTGGCCGGCGGCTTGAGTCGGGCGATGGCGTTGCTGGTGTCGCTGATTGCGTTGATCTTCGCGGCGGCGATCTGCCCACTGGCGGGGTTGTATTCGGATCGAGTCGGCCGTCGTGTCACCGTGATGACCGCCTGTGTGTTGTTGATGGTGGTCGTGTATCCGTCGTTCCTGATGGCCAGTTCCGGTTCGTTCGCGGCCTCCATCGTCGGCGTGATGTTGCTGGCGGTAGGGGCCGTGCTGTGTGGCGTGGTTACGGCCGCCTTGCTGTCGGAAACCTTTCCAACCCGCACGCGCTACACCGCCTCGGCGATCACCTACAACCTGGCCTACACGATCTTCGGCGGCACCGCACCGTTGATGGCGACCTGGTTGATCAGCACCACGGGTAGCAATCTGTCACCGGCGTTCTACCTGATTGCCGTAGCGTTGCTGGCGTTGGCGGGTGGGTTGGCGTTGCCGGAGACGTCGAGGATTTCCTTGCATTACGTGGGGCCGGAGGACAAAAGCACCGCGCCGGTGTTCTCGCGCTAAGTTCCAAAACAACGATGAGCAGTTGTGATAGCGCTGTGTCAGCCGATGATGCTTTTTGAAAGCTGCCAAGACAGTTGCTCCCACAGTTGGGCGCTGTTGTGGTTGAAATTGCGCGTGGCGTCCATTGCTGTTGTTGCGCATCATCCCGCGCGGGCTGCGGGATTGGGCTACGACCGCATCGCACGCAATCGCTATCGGATTTTCGGGCGGTACGACACTTGCCTGTTGTCGCATCCAGACCATGAGCGGCGTTTCTTGAAGGCACCGCTATGAGTAATGCCGGTCAGTTAAGGGAACCAAAGACGTCCACCCTCTTGTGGTGAGCGGGCTTGTCCCGCGCTGGGCTGCGAAGCAGCCCCATTACTGCAGGCCCATTTCAGCCTGACGAAACGCGACGTCTGTTTTTAGGGCCGCTTCGCGCCCCAGCGCGGGACAAGCCCGCTCACCACAGAGGCCGCATTGCCTTGACTGACTGGCATTGGCCGCAACGATGATTAGTTGAGCGGCGTGGTGCGCTAGTCCGAGAACCGTACAGACAGACTCAGGTTCGCCGGGTCGTTGATGGCGGCCATGTACTCGTCGACGGTAATCTCACCGACGCACGGTCGCGCGCCGGGTTCGGGCGAGTAGCCCTGGGCGTTCTTGACAGCCAGCGCAACAGCAGCGCAGCTGGGGATTTCCGGGCCTTTGTCATTCAAGGCCGTCAATTGCACGGCCAGTGACAAGGGTTGGCCGTCAGCCCCCACGCCCTGCACATCGATGTACATCGCGCTTTTACCGTCGCCAAACCGTTCAAACCAAGTGCCCAACCGATGCAGCCGCGCGGCCCAAGTGACATGATCACGCACGATCCCCAGCCGCCGAGCCTGGGCCAGTAACCCGTTGGCGACGCCACCCAGTTTGAGCCCCGCGCCCGCCTTGAAGCGCAAGGTGTGGGCGCCGTAGCGGCTGGCGAAAATATCCATGTCCGGCACGTCCACGTTGGCCAGCACTCGCGTGCCCAGTCCAGGCATTTTGCGCAGCGTCAGGTCCTGCCAACCCAGCACTTCTTGTACCTGGCCATTCCTGAGTTGCTTGATGGGTTTGCCCGCGTAGGCCAGCACCCCTTCGATCGTCGACAGGCCCGGCATCTTGGCCGAAGAGGAAATGCCATGCTCGATCGAGTCGATGCGCGTAAAGCGCGACCGGTACTGGTCGATGAGCGCCGATGACAGTGTCGGCACCGAACTGCAACCACTGAGAATGGCCACGCCCGCCTGCTTGGCCTGCGCATCCAGCACGCCTACGCCATTGACGAAGGTGCGGCAGTCGGACAGGTCGCAGTAGTTCACACCCGCCTCGATGCAGCTCAGCGCAACCGCATAGGACTGCCCCTGGAACGGCCCGCCGGTATGAATCACTAACTGGATGCGCCTGGACTGTAAAACATCCGCGAATCCCGCCCCCATCGCGTCGCCGCACCAGCCTTCGCACACCGTGCCGGGCTGCGCGTTCAACGCGTCGAGTTTGCGCTGTAACTTGCGTGGATCACGGCCCGAGATTACCAGCTCAATGCCCGGTGCTACCGCCAGATGTCGGCACACGATGCTGCCGAAATTGCCGTAGCCGCCGATCACCATCACCCTGAGTGCCATGCCCGTCTTCCCTGAACCATCGATCATGCGCTGCGCCTGCAACAGGCTGGCAGCTGAGGCGGCCAACGATACTCGATTTCCTAAACCGCCGCAGCCATGCGAGTCCTGGAACTCCAGGCGAAGCTCACGACCATCAGCAACCCCAAGCCCGCCATTGCGGCGCCGGCCAGGGAAATCGCCGGATAGCCCAGCCCTGCGTTGATCACTGCGCCACCCACTGCTGCACCAATCGCGTTACCGAAGTTGAAAGCGCCGATGTTCACGGCCGAGGCCAGGTTCGGTGCATCCTTGGCCGCTTCCATCACGCGCATCTGCAACGGCGGCACGACGGCAAAGCTGGCGATACCCCAGATCAGAATGCTCACCGCCGCCGGAATCGGCCAGCGCATCAGGAATGCAAAGGCCAGCAGGACCAGGATCAGTGCGCTCAGCGAGACGATCAGGGTCCGGTCAATCGAACGGTCTGCCGCCTTGCCGCCCCACATATTGCCCAGGGTCAGCCCGACGCCAAACAGCACCAGCATGGCCGTGATAAACGGGGTAGACGCATGGGTCTCATTGCTCAGGATCGGCGCGATATAGGTAAACACGGTGAACATCGCACCCGAACCGACCACGGTCAGGGCTAGCGCCGCCAGTACCGAACCACGCCCCAACACCTTGATTTCGGCCAGCACGCCGTCGCTTTTCGGCAGTGGCAGGTTAGGCAGCGCAACCACAGCGCGAGCATGGTCACCAGGCCCAATCCGCCAATGCCCCAGAACGCCGTACGCCAGCCAAGCAGCTCACCAAACCAGGTCGCAAGCGGCACACCGCCAATGGTCGCCAGGGTCAGGCCCATAAACATCGCGGCGACGGCTCCGGCACGCTTGTCCGGCGCGACCACACTGGCCGCGACGATGGAGCCGACGCCAAAAAACGCACCGTGGTTGAGTGAAGTGATGACGCGGGCGATCAACAGGTCGTAATAGCCGGTGGCAAGCGCCGACATCACGTTACCCAAGGTGAAAATGGCCATAAGCCCCACCAGCAGATAGCGCCGGGGAATCTTGCCGGTGGTCAAGATCATCAGGGGCGCGCCGAGCAGCACCCCCAGGGCATAGGCGCTGACCAACAGCCCTGCAGTGGGAATAGACACGCCAAGGTCATTGGCGATGGTGGGCAACATGCCCATGGGCGCGAACTCAGTGACGCCAATGCCAAAGGCACCGACGGCAAGGGCTACAAGGGGTGGATTGATACGCATGGAAGACTCCTCATTTATGCCGCAAATGCTACGATCAACGCTTTAACGGCACTAGACCGTTTAATTGGCAATCACCTTTGCGCGCGAGGCAAAAATGGATTTCAACGGCAGGTCGGGTGAGATGGCAGTATTCGCGATGGTGGCGCAAGAAGGCAGCCTGTCGGCGGCGGCGCGGGCGTTACGCCTGACGCCCTCGGCCGTCAGCCGTGTCATCGCACGCACGGAACAGCGCCTGGGCACCCGCCTGCTGATTCGCACGACCCGCGCCCTCGCCTTCACGGCCGAAGGCGAGGTGTACCTTCGCGGCGCCCGGCGCATCCTGGCCGACATGGCCGAAGTCGAAGAAGCCATCGCCGACCAGGGCGCCCCCAAAGGCCGGTTGCGGGTCAGTGCAGCCCTGGGCCACGGTCGTATGGCCATCGTGCCCTTGGTGGCGGCATTCAGCGCCCGCTACCCGAACATTGTGGTGGATTTGACCTTGGGCGACGAAGTGGTCGACATCCTGGGCGGCCAAGCGGACGTGGCGATCCGCTTTGGCGACCTGCCAGACAGCCCGCTGACAGCACGCCGCATCGGTGATACCGGCCAAGCGCTGGTGGCGTCACCTGCGTACCTCCAGCAACACGGCACACCGCTGGAACCGAACGACTTGCTGCGACACAACTGCCTGCGCTTCAACTTCCGCCGCGCCCAATCCGACTGGCCCTTCGCCCGTGATGGCCGCGAGTTTTCGCTGAAGATCAACGGCAATATCGAATGCAGCAGTGGCGAAGCGCTCGCGCAACTGGCGCGACTGGGCGCCGGTATCGCACGCATCGGCGAATTCACGGTGGCAGAAGACCTGCAACGCGGTGACCTGGTGCGCCTGCTGGAACCCTGGAACCCCGGCGACAGGGAGCCGATCCACGTGGTGTTTGTCGGCGGTGCGAGCATGCCGGCGCGGATCCGCGTGTTTGTGGACTTTTTGCTGGAGCACCATCGGCTGTAAACCACGCCTGGCGCCAGCGTTTTCACCTGGCGACGTCACCCGCAAAGTGCGGAGACGTACCGAAATACTCGATCAAAAGTTCGGTGAGAACCCGAATCTTCTGGGCCGGATGCTGACCTGCCGGCCGGACCATGTAGGCACCTGCCGGAGGGGGTGGATACGCCGTCATGATCGGCACCAGCGCACCGCTGGCCAGGCTGTCGTGCGTGAGGCAATCGGGCAGGTACGCGATCCCCAGGCCGGCTACGGCGGCAGCCACCAACGCCACACCGCTGTCTGCCTTGAAGCGCCCCTGGGGACGCACCGCAACGACCTTGTCGCCCTCCAGAAATTGCCAGGCTTCGGTGCTCTGCATGAGGGCTTGATGGGCGATCAACTCCTCCGGCTTCTGCGGCGCACCATGGGCCTTGATATACCCCGGAATCGCAACCAGTTTGCCCTTGATCGGCCCGATGCAGCGTGCAATCAGGTTGGAGTCCTGCAGGTAGCCGACCCGTATCGCACAGTCATAACCCTCTGCGATGAGGTCAACAAAGCGATCGCTGTAGCAGGTCTGGATATGCAGTTGCGGGTGACGCCGAGCCATTTCCGCCAACACGGGGGCGAAATGGGTGGGGCCGAAAGACAGCGGCGCGGCCACTCGCAGGCGGCCTCGCAACGCTCCGGCGGGCAGGATCGCTTCCCTGGCAACGTCCATTTCCGCACAGACCCTGGCGGCATAGTCGCGAAACGTAGCGCCGGCCTCAGTCAGCGCGGCCCCACGCGTAGACCGGGCCAGTAACTGCACGCCAAGTTCTGCTTCCAGGCGCGCCAACCTGCGACTGACGATTGACTTGGACACACCAAGCCTCACCGCAGCAGGCGAAACGCCCCCCGCATCGGCAACCTCCACGAAGGTCTGAAGTTCTTCGATATCCAAATCAGTGTTCCCCTTTGAGCGACACAGCTAACCACCGCGCGCGACTACCGCAATGAGTGAGAGAAAAGCACAGTGCTGTCCACAAGCAATGCGGCCACCTGCGCACTGCTTGATAGCTGATCCCGCTCACAACGACAACAAAGGATGTATCAATGACTTTTCGTAACGGCATTGACTCGCTGCTTCGCCCGGAAGATTCGGTACTCGTTCTGATTGACCATCAGCCTTACCAACTCACCAACCTGAACAGCCATGAGCCGCAGATGGTAGTCAACAATGCCACGGCACTCGCCAAAGCCGCCAAGGCCTTCAATGTACCCACCATCCTGACCAGCGTAATCGCCGAACGTGGCGGTTTCATCTTCCCGCAAATCACCGATGTGTTTCCCGGCCAAACGGTCATCGACCGTACGCTCATCAACACCTGGGAAGATCAGGCCGTGGTGGACGCAGTAAAAGCCACTGGCCGCAAGCAACTGGTCATCGCGGGCCTGTGGACTGAAATCTGCGTGGCCATGCCGGTGATCCAAGCCCTCGGCGAAGGCTGGGACGTGACCGTGATCACCGACGCCTCGGGCGCTGTTTCCGTCGAGGCCCATCAGGTAGCGATCCAGCGCATGATTGCGGCCGGCGCGAACATGATGACCTGGCTGGCGATAGCCGCCGAATGGCAGCGCGACTGGGCGCGCAGCGAAACGGCAGGCGCGCTGACCGAGGTGCTTCAGCAGCATGCTGCGGGTAGCGGCATTGCGTACCTGTGGGAGCAACAATTGCTCAACACACCCGTGCCGGCTGTCGCGGGGTAAGTAGAACGGGGATGAAGCGACGCTCGCGCGATGCTTCATCCCCGCTCACTGTTTCTTCGCCAAGCCTGTCGGCAGCGGCTTGTGCAGGCGTTCAAGCACTTCATCAGCCGCCGCTGTCCATGCCTGGGACGCTCGGTTATTCCTGAGCACCTCCAGCCCGGCCGCCGTAAAGGTGCCGGGCGTGGCAATGGCGCTACCCAACGCTTCGAGACTGGCCTTTGGCTGATGGCGGGCGCTGGCCAGGCAGTCTTGCAGGTTGCCCATCACCAGTTGGGCGGCCTGATCCTTGGACAGGCCTTTGTCGGTGAACCACTGCTGAAGATCACTCAGGAAGAAATAGAACCAGCCGTTCATGCAAGCCGCGACGGTGGCCAGTTCGAACGCCTCTTCCTGATCCAATACAACCAATGATCCAAGCGCGCCCAGCAGCGTTGCGTGGGGTTCGCCACCGGGCGTGATCACCACGGTTGTCTGGTTGATCTGCGCGGCATAGGACAGCATGGCGCGCACCACACGCGCCTGCGGAAACCGGCGTTGCAACTCGGCCAGCTGCAATCCCGCCACCAACGACACCAGCGTTTGCTCAGGTCTGAGCTGCACTTCATTCGAAAGCTGATCGACCACCTCCGGGCGCACGCCCAGCACCAACAAGTCCGCCCCATCGACAACCTGTTGATTGTCAGCCATCACCTCACAGTCCCATTGCGCACTGAGTTGCTGCGCACGTTCGTGGTTACGCGGGGACAGCAGCACCCGACCGCCAAAGCCGCTGCGCCGCAGGCCGATCACTACCTTTTCCGTCAGCTCACCGACGCCCAGGATTCCAATGTTCAGCACGCTGTCCACTCCGATCAATTCTGTAGTCGGGTGCATCATAGGCATGATTGCCGTCTTCATGCAGGCGGACGTTCACGCTACACTCGCCGCTCGAAAAGATCAGCCAGGAAGGCAAGCATGAGCACTCAAGGTAAAGACCGGCAAATCGACAACATCGAATTCAACGTCAGCGATATCGCCCGCAGCAAAACCTTCTACGGCGGCGCGTTCGGTTGGACGTTTGTTGATTACGGCCCCACCTATACCGAGTTCAGCGATGGGCGCCTGACAGGCGGGTTCACCACGGGGGAGCCGGTTCGGCCGGGTGGCCCGTTAGTCATCTTGTACGCCGATGATCTCGATGCCACGCAGCAGCGGCTCAAAGCCCTGGGGGCTGTCATCACCCGCGAGACATTTTCATTCCCGGGTGGACGCAGGTTCCACTTCACCGATCCGGATGGCTATGAACTGGCGGTTTGGAACGCTGATCAATAGGTCTCCCCCTCAAGCCACACCCTCACAGGATATGAAGGTTACCCATGCGTTCTCTCTTTCCCCTGGCGCTCAGCTTGACGCTTATCGGCTGCGCCACCACCAAAACCGACGTGCGCAACGAAGCCCAGATCAGCCAATACGACCCGGCCAACTCGGCCCGCGTCCGCCTGATCACGGGTGACACCACCAATGCGGGATTCCTCAGTGGCCAGACCTGCGAAGCGTTTTACAACGGGGCCCTGCTGACCAAAACGCCTGAAGAAGCCGGATGGCAAAATGCGCATGTCGACTCGGCGGGCCTCTACCCTTTCAGAGCCACCGACAGCCAGAACAGTGTGATCGGCATGCCTGCCAGCAAGGCGAGCAAAGCCATCAACCAGTCGCCTAAAGTGTTTGACGAGCACGTCATTGCGGCGGGTAAACCCTTTATTGCAGGGTTCGCCATGGGCGGTTCGCAAATGTCCTGCTTTCCCGCGCCTGTCACACTCATCCCCGAGCCCGGTAACGACTATGAAATGGAACTGCAGATGGTCAAAATCAGCACGTTCAAGGCAGGTTGCGTGATTGCCGTTCGCCAACTTTCCGTTCAAGGCAACAACACGGTTGAAA
This sequence comes from Pseudomonas sp. IPO3749, assembly GCF_013386605.1. NCBI lineage: Bacteria > Pseudomonadati > Pseudomonadota > Gammaproteobacteria > Pseudomonadales > Pseudomonadaceae > Pseudomonas > Pseudomonas sp. IPO3749. Next base: position 92,506 of record NZ_JACARN010000053.1, read on the forward strand.
CACCGCTCAGGCCGCAGGTGTGTGCCAAAACCCCGTCGGGTTGGTACACCGTCACCCCGAAACCTTTGCCCTGAAATGCCTGGGCAGGTCATCTCCCTGACCTGGGACCCGGCTTGTGTTCATGGAGGAAAAAATGCGGATCTACATCACAGGAGCATCGTGCGCAGGGGTCACCACGCTGGGTCACAACCTCGCCACGCGGCTGGGTCTACGACAAGTCGACGTCGATGACTTTTACTGGATGCCCACAAACCCTCCTTTCACCACCAAGCGACCTCCCGCTGATCGCGTGTCATTGATGCAACAAGCATTCGGTGACGACGGCTGGGTGCTGAGTGGTTCCTGCATGGTCTGGGGCGATGCGCTGATTGCTGATGCCGACCTGATTGTCTTTGTGGTCACACCCACGCCCGTTCGCCTCGAACGCCTGGCTGCCCGCGAGAAGGCGCGTTTTGGCGAGCGGATCGCACCCGGTGGTGATATGCACGCGATACACGTGGGCTTCCGGGAATGGGCTTCGCAGTATGACGACCCGAATTTCTCAGGGCGAAACCGGGCGTGGCATGAGGCGTGGATATCACAGCAGACGGCTCCGGTCTTAAGGATTGACGGGATGCGCAGTGCTGAACAGATGGCCGCTGATGTCGCAAATGCCGCGATAGCTCACAACACGAACGGCTGAGGCTGTCCAACGACCTCCACTCCCCTTATCCTCACACCTCCCCGCCCCCGCGAACCCGGAGCCGCCATGGACCTCGCCACCCTCGCCCTTTTCCTCCCCGCCTGCTTCGCCCTGAACATGGCGCCGGGTCCCAATAACCTGCTGTCCGTGAGCAACTCCACCCGCTACGGCTACCGCACTTCCTGCCTGGCCGGCATTGGTCGCCTGCTGGCCTTCGCCGGTATGATCGCCCTCGCCTCTGCGGGTTTGGCGGTGGTGCTGCAAACGTCTGAGTTGTTGTTCTATGGGATCAAGATCCTGGGCGCGGCGTATCTGTTTTATCTGGCGTTTCAGTTGTGGCGGGCCAATTCGGAGGCAGAGGCGCAGTCCGCGACGGCCAAGGTGGGATTATGGGCGTTGGCGCGGCAGGAGTTTTTGGTGGCGGCGGGCAATCCGAAGGCAATCCTGATCTTCACCGCCTTCCTCCCGCAATTCGTGGTGCCCGGCGAGCCCATCACCCCGCAATTTGCGCTGCTCGGCGCGATGTTCCTGGTGCTGGAATGGATCGCCATCAGCGCCTACGCCTATATGGGCCTGCACATGCGGCGCTGGTTTGCCGAGCCTCGGGGCAAGCGGATTTTCAATCGGTGCTGCGCGGGGTTGTTGTCGGCGGCGGCGACGGTGTTGTTGATGGCGCGCAGGGCTTGAGACATGACTAGAGACGAACTCGCCACCTTTTACCAAGGCTATATCGACTGCCTGAACCGCCAGGATTGGGAGCGCCTGGGCGACTTCGTGCACCCGGACGTAACCTACAACGCCGAACAGGTCGGCCTTGCCGGCTACCGCGCGATGCTGGAACGGGATTTTCGCGAGATACCGGACTTGGTGTTCCGCATCCAACTGGTGGTGGCCGATCCGCCGACGGTTGCCAGCCGCCTGAATTTCACTGTGACGCCCAGGGGCGAGTTCTTCGGCCTGCCGATCAATGGGCGCACGGTGACGTTCGACGAAAATGTGTTCTACGAAGTGGTGGACGGTAAATTTGCCCGCGTGTGGTCGGTTATCGACAAGGGGGCCATCGAGCAGCAACTGGCCGTCTAGACTCTACACAGCCCTTTTCCTGTGGAGACCGACCATGAAAAGCAAGAACACCCTCTGCCTCTGGTACAACGGCACCGCCCTGGAGGCCGCCACTTTCTACGCCATGACCTTCCCCGACAGCAAGGTGAACGCCGTGCACCTGGCGCCCGGTGATTACCCGTCCGGCAAACAGGGGGATGTGCTGACCGTGGACTTCACCGTGTTGGGCATCCATTGCATTGGCCTCAACGGTGGACCGATCTTCCCCCATACCGAGGCGTTTTCATTTCAGGTGGCCACCGATGACCAAGCCGAGACGGATCGTTACTGGAACGCCATCGTCGGCAACGGCGGCCAGGAAAGCGCCTGCGGCTGGTGCAAGGACAAGTGGGGGTTGTCGTGGCAGATCTCACCGCGAGTGCTGACCGACGCGGTCACCCACCCGGACCCGGCCGTCGCCAAGCGCGCCTTTGACGCGATGATGACCATGAAGAAGATCGACATCGCCGCCATTGAAGCGGCGGTGGCCGCAGGCTAAGGCAACGCCTTGAGCATGGCCTTTGCCGCCAGGGCGTGGACCTTGCGGGTGGGGTGCCATTCGTCCCAGTAGTAATGGCCATCGGGGTTGGCGCACGCCGGTTTCACGTCCGGGTAGGTGGGCTGGCATGGCGTGTCCATATCCTTGAAACCATTGGCTGGCGGATTGGCGCGTAACGCATCGCTGAACGCCAGGTGGTCGAAGTAAGTGATCTTCGCCCCGCCGATCTGCGCCAGCGCGGCCGGCAGCTTCTGTGCGAGCAACTGCTGGTAGTGCTTGGCGTTGTCGACCTGGTTGCCCTGCACCACGGCGGGCACGTGGCTGAGGTCCGTGGTGCCCACCACCATCACGTGCCTGGCCCCCGCTGCCACCAGTTGCTCGGTGGCATTGCGGATGTTGGCCAGGCTGGATTCGCTCAGGGCTTCGATGGTTTCAGGATGGGAGAAGTCGGCCCATTCGAAAAAATCGTTGGCCGAGATGAAAATGAAATACAGCGCCTTGGGATCGGCCTTGTGGGACTTGGCGGCGTGCAAATGCTCGGCAACCTGGCCCAGCACGCCAGTGTCCTGGGTCGGCATCATCCACGTGTAGTAGTTGCCGTGGCCACTTTTGGCGCCGCCCACCGCGTAGTCGGTCAGTGCTGTTTTCAATGCCTGGGCCAGGCCTTCAACGGCGGTCGGGCCGTTGCTCCAGCGCCCCTTCCAGTACAGCGGGCCGGGCAGTGCCTGGGCGTCCTTGACCTTCTGCGCGGCAAGCCTTGTGGTGAGCACGTCGCCCGCGCCATTGTCGGAGTAGCTGTCGCCAAAAGCATACAGGTGGTCGTAGGTCGAGGCGCCAAAGGCGGTCGACACAGACAGGGTCAGCAAGGCGGCCAAACACGCGCGTCGGATCATCGAGGTTCTCCCGGAAGGTGCGAATAGACTACCGGCTGGTTGAAAGCACGACAGGACGATTGCGACGCGCACATATCCGGCGACGGCCCTATAAACTCGAATACATCCCGTTGACACACGCTGCAATATTCCATGAAGATGGAGGCATTATTCAGGGTGTGTCATCTCATGACTGCAACGTCTTCCGTTAACCTTTCCGTCATTGGCTCCGTTGCCAAGGCGCAAGGTTGCGTTGCGCACGCCCTCAAATCGAAGAAACAGTCGCTCATGTGACCGGGGCGCGCTGTCCCGTCAGATGAGCTGACAGGACATTGAGCGCGACGGCCTTCCTCCCTTGCACAATTCCCTATGCCCTTCTGACGGTGACTCCAGCGGTCAATCATCAGGAGAAAGTGCATGTCAGCGTTTCAAGGTATCTGGGTTCCCGTGGTCACGCCGTTCCAGGACGGCGCCATTGATTTCATCGGCCTGCACCGCCTGGTCAGCCATCTGCTGGAACAGCACGTGGCCGGGATCATGGTGTGCACCACCACCGGGGAAGCGGCGTCGCTGAGTCGCCAGGAACAGTTGGCGGTGCTCGATGCGGTGTTGCAGTGGGTGCCGGCAAACCGTGTGGTGATGGGCCTGGCGGGCTACAACCAGATTGAGCTGTTGCACTTCCAGCGCGAAATCCTGCAACGCCCGGTCGCCGGTTTGCTGGTGCCGGCGCCCAGCTACATCCGCCCGTCCCAGGGCGGCCTGGAAGCGTTCTTCCGCACAGTGGCCGATGCGTCCAGCGTGCCGATCATCCTGTATGACATCCCCTACCGCACCGGGGCGACCTTCGAGCAGGCCACTTTGCTCAACATCGTCGCCCATGAGCGGATCGTCGCGATCAAGGACTGTGGCGGCAACCTGGGCAATACCCTGGCGTTGCTGGCCAGTGGCAACGTGGCGGTGTTGTGCGGCGAGGATATCCAGATCTTCAACGCGCTGTGCCTGGGCGCGACCGGGGCGATTGCGGCGTCGGCCCATGTACACACCGAACGGTTTGTGGCGCTGTGGCAGCAGGTGCGGGACAACCAGCTGTCGGAGGCGCGGGAGACGTTTTTCCAGTTGCTGCCCTTGATCAACACGCTGTTCATGGAGCCCAACCCGGCGCCGGTAAAAGCGGCCCTGGCGTTGCAAGGGTTGATCCGCAGCGAGTTACGGGCGCCGATGCAGCGCGCCAGCGATGCGGTTGTCACCCGGCTGACGCAATTATAGGAACCGACTGACAGAGGCGATCTGATCGCCTCACACAGCCGTTACTAATGGTCATATTTTTGGTTGGCGATAGCGCAGACGGCCGCGTAAGGTCGGCTGCACATTGCATCGGTCGGGGGATCTGAATGAAATCACTGCGTTTTCTGATACTGCTCAGCCTGGCGGGTTGCTCTGCCCACTCGGCAGTACTGCCGTCACCCGCGCCCGACAGTTTTGAACACTACCGCCAGCAAACCCTGTTGGACCTTGAGCGCGACCGACGCTTTCAAGATACGGACCACAGCTTGGAGCTGGACTGGAATGCGCCGCGTGAATGGGTCGCGCAAACGCCCAATGGCCACGGCGTTTTGCTGGTGCACGGCTTGGGCGATTCGCCGGGTTCTTTCAGCGATATCGGCGCGCATCTGGCCTCGCGGGGCTATCGAGTACGCACGCTGTTGCTGCCAGGGCATGGCACGCAGCCGTCGGACATGCTGGACGTGGACATCGAGGATTGGCGCCGAACCGTGGCCCAACAAGTGGAGCTGCTGCGTCGGGAGACGGACCAGGTCTACCTGGGCGGCTTCTCTACCGGCGCCAACCTGGTGCTGGAGTACGCCATGGATAATCCAGACATTGCCGGGCTGCTGATGTTTTCGCCGGCGTTCAAGGCGCGTAATCGCTATATCTGGCTGCTGCCCTGGCTGGCCCACATCAAGCCATGGCTACGTGACCCGGACGGTCCGCGCCAGCAACAAACGCCGTTGCGCTACCAGAATGTGCCTACCAATGGCTTTGCGCAGTTCTACCAGACCAGCAAATCTGTCATCGACAAGCTGGAAGACCGGCCGTTTGATAGACCCGTGCTGATCGTCAGCGCGGCCCATGACTCAGTGGTGGATGTGGAGTTTGTACGGGAGAGCTTCGCTGGGCGCTTCACCCACCCGGCCTCACGCATGATCTGGTACGGCGAGCCCGCCACATCACCGCAATTACCGCGCTTGCTGGTGCGCACTGACCACCTGCCGGCCCAACAAGTCAGTCGGTTCTCCCACATGGGCGTGCTGTTCGCACCCGACAACCCCCTGTACGGGCCCGGCGGCAGCCAGCGCGTGTGCCTGAACGGCCAGACCGATGAGGACTTTGCGCGTTGCCGCGCAGGCGAACCCGTGTGGTATTCGGACTGGGGCTATCGCGAGCCGGGCAAAGTGCATGCGCGGCTCACCTTCAACCCGTATTTCGACTGGCAAGCCCAGGTCATGGACCAGGTGATGCAAGCCTCATCACCGGCATTGGCCCGGCGGCAAAAGCAACCCTGAAGGCCAATGCGCCAAAAAAAGATAAACAGCGGACTCCCCGGTTGCGAGCGCTGCGTTCCAGGCCTATGGTCGAAGGCACACTTCGCATTTTGTTGCATTTCGCGGTCCACCCCGACGCCAACTCGCACCAGGTGACACCATGCCCAGCCCTTCCCGCCCCGCCGTCCTTGAACTGATCGGCAACACGCCGCTGGTTCGGGTCAGCCGGTTCGATACCGGCCCCTGCACGTTGTTTCTCAAGCTTGAATCCCAGAACCCCGGTGGCTCCATCAAGGACCGCATCGGCCTGGCCATGATCGACGCCGCCGAACGCGACGGTCGTTTGCGCCCCGGCGGCACCATTATTGAAGCCACCGCTGGCAACACCGGCCTGGGCCTGGCGCTGGTCGGCCGGGCCAAGGGCTACCGGGTGGTGCTGGTGGTGCCCGACAAGATGTCCACGGAAAAAGTACTGCACCTCAAGGCCATGGGCGCCGAGGTGCATATCACCCGCTCCGACGTGGGCAAGGGCCACCCCGAGTATTATCAGGACGTGGCCGCGCGCCTGGCCAAGGACATTCCGGGCTCGTTCTTCGCTGACCAATTCAACAACCCGGCCAACCCCCTGGCCCATGAAACCAGCACCGCACCGGAAATCTGGGCACAGACCCAGCATGATCTGGACGCGATCGTCGTCGGCGTCGGCTCAGCCGGCACCCTCACCGGCCTGACCCGCTTCTTCAAGCGCGTACAACCCGAACTGGCGATGGTACTGGCCGACCCGGTGGGCTCGGTGATGGCCGAATACAGCCGCAGTGGCAAGATGGAAACACCGGGGTCCTGGGCGGTGGAAGGCATTGGCGAAGACTTCATTCCGTCGATTGCCGACCTGTCCAGCGTGCGTCAGGCCTACTCCATCAGCGACGAAGAAAGCTTCGACCACGCCCGGCAGTTGCTCAAGGCAGAGGGCATTCTCGGCGGTTCATCCACCGGCACCCTGCTCGCGGCCGCCCTGCGTTACTGCCGCGAACAGACCGAGCCCAAGCGCGTGGTGACTTTCGTCTGCGACACCGGCACCCGCTATTTGTCGAAGGTCTACAACGACCAATGGATGAACGACGCTGGCCTTTTGCACTACAAGCACTACGGCGACCTGCGCGACCTGATCGCGCGGCGCTTCGAAGACGGTCGTGTGATCAGCGTGAGCCCCGACGACACCTTGCTCACTGCCTTTCAGCGCATGCGCCTGGCGGATGTATCGCAGCTGCCCGTGTTGGTGGACGGTCAGAAGCTGGTGGGTGTGATCGATGAATCCGACATCCTGCTGGGCCTGCACCAGGACGCCACGCATTTCTCCATGATTGTCTCCAGCGCCATGACCGATACCCTGCAAACCCTATCCCCCAGCGCCAGCCTCGCGCAACTGCAGGCGGAGCTGGATCGCGGACTGGTCGCCATTATTGCCGACGCCTCAGGCTTCCACGGCCTGATCACCCGCGTCGACCTGCTCAACCACCTACGGAGATCCCTTGCATGAGCCCATCCGACAAAAGCGCCTTTGCCACCCGTGTGATCCATGCTGGACAGTCCCCCGACCCGACCACGGGCGCGCTGATGCCGCCGATCTACGCCAACTCCACCTACCTGCAAGACAGCCCCGGCGTACACAAAGGCTTCGACTACGGCCGCTCCCACAACCCCACGCGATTTGCCCTGGAGCGCTGCGTGGCGGACCTGGAAGGCGGCAGCCAGGCGTTTGCCTTCGCTTCCGGGCTGGCGGCGATTTCGACAGTCTTGGAGTTGCTGGATGCCGGTGCCCATATCGTCTCCGGCAATGACCTGTACGGTGGCACCTTCCGGCTGTTCGACAAAGTGCGCCAACGCAGCGCCGGGCACCGCTTCAGCTTTGTCGACCTGAGTGACTTGTCGGCGTTTGAAGCGACCCTGCAGCCTGACACGCGCATGGTCTGGGTCGAGACCCCCAGCAACCCGCTGCTGAGCCTCACAGACCTGAGCGCCATCGCGCGTATCTGCCGCGATCGCGGCATCATTTGCGTAGCCGACAACACCTTCGCCAGCCCGTGGATCCAGCGCCCACTGGAACTGGGCTTTGATGTGGTGGTGCATTCCACCACCAAATACCTCAATGGCCATTCCGATGTCATCGGCGGCATCGCCATCGTCGGCGACAATCCTGAACTGGCGGAACGCCTGGGCTTCCTGCAGAACTCGGTGGGCGCCATCGCCGGGCCCTTCGACGCGTTCCTCACCCTGCGCGGCGTGAAGACCCTGGCGCTGCGCATGGAACGCCATTGCAGCAACGCCCTCGACCTCGCCACCTGGCTGGAGCAGCAGCCGCAAGTGGCACGGGTTTATTACCCAGGCCTCAAGTCCCATCCGCAGCATGAACTGGCGCGCAAACAGATGCGTGGGTTTGGCGGGATGATTTCGATTGACCTGAACAGCGACCTGGCCGGCGCCACGCGCTTCCTGGAAAACGTCAAGATCTTCGCCCTGGCCGAAAGCCTTGGCGGTGTGGAAAGCCTGATCGAACACCCGGCGATCATGACCCACGCGAGCATCCCGGCGGCAACGCGGGCGCAGCTGGGGATTGGGGATGGGTTGGTGCGGTTGTCGGTGGGGGTTGAGGATGTGGAGGATCTGCGGGCGGACTTGGCTCAAGCCCTGGCACACATCTAACAGCAGACATCGATTCCCTGTGGGAGCTGGCTTGCCGGCGATGCAGACACCTCGGTATTTCAGATGTACCGAGGTGATGCTATCGCAGGCAAGCCAGCTCCCACAGAGGCTTGTGTCAGTTTGTGGTGATATTGGCCCGCGCCGCATGCAGCTTCTTGTAGCTGTCAATCAAACGCAAATGCCGGTCCAGCCCTTCCAGCTTCATGCTGGTCGGCGTCAAGCCATAGAAACGCACATCACCCTGCACCGAGCCAATCACCGCATCCATCCGCTCATTACCAAACATGCGACGGAAGTTGGCTTCGTAGTCGGCCAGTTCCAGGTCGTCGTCCAACTCCATCTCCAGCACCGCATTCATCGCCTGGTAGAACAGGCCACGTTCAGCAGTGTTGTCGTTGTACTGCAGGAACATCTCCACGCACTCCTTGGCCTCTTCATATTGCTGCAAGGCCAGGAAGATCAGCAGCTTCAATTCCAGGATGGTCAGTTGGCCCCAGGCGGTGTTGTCATCGAACTCGATACCGATCAGCGTGGTGATATCGGTGTAGTCGTCCAGTTCGCTTTCGATCAGGCGCTCGACCAAGGCTTGCAACGCTTCCTCGTCGAGGCGGTGCAGGTTGAGAATGTCCTCGCGGAAAAACAGCGCCTTGTTGGTGTTATCCCAGATCAGATCGTCTACCGGGTAGATTTCCGAATAATCCGGCACCAGGATGCGGCACGCGGTGGCGCCAAGGTGTTCGTACACGGCCATATAGGACTCTTTACCCATGCCCTCCAGAATGCCGAACAAGGTTGCGGCTTCCTGGGCATTGGAGTCTTCGCCTTCGCCTGAGAAGTCCCACTCGACAAACTCGTAGTCCGACTGCGAACTGAAGAAGCGCCACGACACCACGCCGCTGGAGTCGATGAAGTGCTCGACAAAGTTGTTCGGTTCAGTCACCGCCTGACCTTCGAAGGTCGGTTGCGGCAAGTCGTTGAGGCCCTCGAAACTGCGGCCTTGCAGCAGCTCGGTGAGGCTGCGTTCCAGCGCTACTTCCAGGCTTGGGTGCGCGCCGAACGAGGCAAACACACCACCGGTGCGCGGGTTCATCAGGGTCACGCACATCACCGGGAATTCGCCGCCCAGGGACGCGTCTTTCACCAGTACGGGGAAGCCTTGGGCTTCGAGGCCCTGGATACCGGCGAGAATGCCGGGGTACTTGGCCAAGACCTCGGCCGGTACGTCAGGCAAGGCGAACTCGCCTTCGATGATTTCACGCTTCACGGCGCGCTCGAAGATCTCCGACAGGCACTGCACCTGGGCTTCAGCCAAGGTGTTGCCAGCGCTCATGCCGTTGCTGAGGTAGAGGTTTTCGATCAGGTTGGACGGGAAGTACACCACCTCACCGTCCGATTGGCGCACGAACGGCAGCGATACAATCCCGCGCGCTTCGTTGCCGGAGTTGGTGTCGAACAGGTGCGAGCCACGCAGTTCACCCTCGCGGTTGTAGACTTTGAGGCAGTAGGCATCGAGGATTTCACCTGGCAGCTCGTCGTTGGGGCCTGGCTGGAACCAGCGCTCATCCGGGTAATGCACAAACGGTGCATTCGCCAGTTCCTCACCCCAGAACTGATCGTTATAGAAGAAGTTGCAGTTGAGCCGTTCGATGAACTCGCCCAGTGCCGACGCCAAGGCGCCCTCTTTGGTCGCGCCCTTGCCGTTGGTGAAGCACATCGGCGAATGCGCGTCGCGGATATGCAGCGACCACACGTTGGGCACGATATTGCGCCACGACGCGATTTCAATCTTCATGCCCAGGCCGGCCAGGATGCCGGACATGTTGGCGATGGTCTGCTCCAGCGGCAGGTCTTTGCCGGCAATGTAGGTGCCACCCTCGGAGGTGGAGTTGGGCATCAACAAGGCCTGGGCGTCGGCGTCCAGGTTTTCGACTTCTTCGATGATGAACTCAGGCCCGGCCTGCACCACTTTCTTGACCGTGCAACGGTCGATGGAACGCAGGATGCCTTGGCGGTCCTTGTCGGAAATGTCCGCCGGCAGCTCGACCTGGATCTTGAAGATCTGGTTATAGCGGTTTTCCGGGTCGACGATGTTGTTCTGCGACAGGCGAATGTTCTCGGTGGGGATATTGCGCGTCTGGCAGTACAACTTCACGAAGTACGCCGCGCACAACGCCGACGACGCCAGGAAGTAATCGAACGGCCCCGGTGCCGAGCCATCGCCTTTGTAGCGAATGGGCTGGTCGGCAATCACCGTGAAGTCGTCGAACTTGGCTTCAAGCCGGAGGTTGTCGAGAAAGTTGACCTTGATTTCCATGGGGGCACACCAGAATAACGGCTAAACAAAAATGGCCGCCATTATGAGGGGTTTCACCGGGAAGTTTCAGGCTTTTGACCAGTGGCTGGCGAATTGGCCAATGTGGATTAACCTTTTCGCAGATGGCGCCGATGGACTGTGGGCAACCAGGGAGTAGTCGGAATGCGCAATAACCAGCCTGTAACACAGCGTGAGATTTCCCTCGCGCCTTCGCAAAAACTCATCTCCGCCACGGATGTCCGAGGTGTCATTACTTACTGCAACGACGCCTTCGTCGACATCAGCGGTTTTGAACGCGCTGATTTGATTGGCGCACCGCAGAACATCGTGCGTCACCCCGATGTGCCCCCCGCCGTGTTTGCGCACATGTGGAGTGCGCTCAAGCAAGGTCTGCCCTGGATGGGCATCGTCAAGAACCGCTCGAAAAACGGCGACCATTATTGGGTCAATGCCTACGTCACCCCCATATTCGATGGCAGCAAAGTGGTAGGTTTCGAGTCTGTACGGGTCAAGCCCACGGCCGATGAGATCCGTCGAGCCCAGGCCCTGTACCGCCGCATCAGCCAGGGCAAGCCGGCTGTTTCACGCCAGGAAGCCTGGCTGCCTGCCGCCATCAGCTGCGTGCCTTGCCTGGCAACCGGGTTAGCCGGTAGCCTCGCCGGCCTGTTCCTCAGTGCGCCCGTCGCCATTGCCGTGGCCGTTGCGGTCGCGGTACCGGTGGGCGTGCTCTGCTCGCGCGCGCGCCAAGGCAGCACATTGCGCCTGTTGCAAGGTGTGGAGCCCTCGACCTCGGATGCCTTGATCACGCAGATGTACAGCGACGCACGTGGGCCCCAGGCACGTCTGGAAACGGCGTTTCTCAGCCAGAACGCACGCCTGAAAACCTGCCTCACCCGCCTGCAGGACAGCGCCGAGCAACTGAGCGCCCTGGCCGGGCAATCCGATCAGTTGGCCACCGCCAGCTCCAAGGGCCTGGACCGCCAGCGCGTCGAAACCGAACAGGTCTCGGCCGCTGTCAACCAGATGGCCGCCACCACCCAGGAAGTCGCAAGCCACGTGCAACGCACCGCCGACGCCACCCAGCAGGCCAACGTCCTGACCGGGCGCGGCCGCGAAGTGGCACGCGACACCCGCGAGGCGATCGAGCGCCTGTCTGCGGTGGTCAGCGAAACCGGCGCCACCGTGGCGCAACTGGCCAAGGACAGCGACGAAATCGGCAGCGTGGTGGATGTGATCAAAGGCATTGCCGACCAGACCAACCTGCTGGCCCTCAACGCCGCCATCGAAGCAGCGCGTGCCGGCGAACAAGGCCGAGGTTTTGCCGTGGTGGCCGACGAAGTGCGGCAGCTGGCACAACGCACGTCCCAGTCCACCACCCAGATCCACGCGTTGATCACCCAACTGCAAGCGTCCTCCAACAATGCCGTGCAAAGTATGGAACACGGCCAACGCCAGGCCCAGGAAGGCGTGGCCTGGGTGCTGGAGGCGGACCAGGCGCTGGTCGGCATCAGCGAAGCGGTGTCCCATATCACCGACATGACCACCCAGATCGCCGCCGCCACCGAGGAACAGAGCGCGGTCGCCGAGGAAATCAGCCGCAACATCACCACCATCGCCGAACTGGCCGACCAGACGTCGATACAAGCCCATCAATCCACGGACCTGAGCAAGGAGCTGACGAACACCGCATCTACCCAATATGCGTTGGTGGAGCGATTCAATCGCTGAGCCTACGTTAACAGTGGCATGCCCGCTTTCTGTAGTGAGCGGGCTTGTTGTGGTGAGCAGGCTTGCCCCGCTCACCACATAAAGCCTGCTCCCCACAGGAAAATCGCTCGTCCCCGGATATTGGCGATATGCTTAGGCACACCTCCATCCATCATGAATCCCCCATGTCCATCACCGACAACCTCCTCGCCTTCACCTTCGCCGCCACGCTGCTGACGCTCACGCCCGGCCTCGATACGGCGCTGGTACTCAGGACCGCCACGGTGGAAGGCAAGCGCCAGGCGTTGCAAGCCACGTTGGGGATCAATGCCGGTTGCCTGCTGTGGGGCGCGGCGGTTGCCTTTGGCCTGGGTGCGTTGATTGCGGTGTCGGAAGTCGCCTTCAACCTGCTCAAGTACTGCGGCGCCGCGTACCTGGCCTGGCTGGGCTCGAACATGTTGCTGCGTCCACGTCGCTCATTGGCGAGCGCCGAGGTGCAGGGCAAACCTGCCGGCAACTGGTTTATCAAGGGCATGCTGGGCAACGTGCTCAACCCCAAAGTGGGGATTTTCTATGTGTCGTTCCTGCCGCAATTCATCCCCCAGGGTCAGCCGTTGATCCTCTTGACGTTCGATCTGGTCAGTATCCACGTGCTGCTTGGCGTGATCTGGGCACTGGTGCTGATCGGTGCTACGCAGCCGCTTTCCGGCTTCCTGCGCCGCGAAAAGGTGATCCAGTGGATGGACCGCACCACCGGCCTGATCTTTGTGTTGTTCGCTGCACGGCTGGCGTTCAGCAAGCGTTGAGCAGCGGCTTTCTCGTCAACAACGCCCAAGCGACCACCCCCGACAGCGCCACCGCGACCGCGCCTGCCAAATACACCGACGC
>NZ_JACARN010000054.1:0-12921 GCF_013386605.1 Pseudomonas sp. IPO3749
CTACTGACCCCACCAACCTCCCCGTCTCCACATACTTCGCCCGTCTACACTGCGCCTCCCTCCCCGTCACACACGCCTCCTTGATCTCCAACCCTGCTACCCCCACATCCAACGCCAACCCTACATACGTCCCGTTGCCCAACCACTTCGACATCTGCGCCATCTCACGAATCCTTTGCGCATACCCCGCAATCTCCCCCTTATGCAGATAGCTCCTCGTCGAAATCCCCAACACCTTCTTCAACGACGCATTACCCTGCAATCCCGTCCCCATCCGTGCAGCCCCTTGCATCTGCACCTCCAAGCGACGAAACACCGCCTGGCGCTGCTGGATAAACGCCGCCCTGTCCAACCCGCCGTCTTTCAACCGCTGATGCAACCGCTCGATTTCCTCCAACGTTTGCGCCACTTCATTCAGGTGCCGCGCCCAGGCCGAAGTCGCACTGCCGACGCCAATCGAGCCGTTCGCCATGAAACTCTGCAGCAAGTCATAGTTGCCGAGCAGTGCCGTACCCGTCGCCGCATTCAGTGCCAGGTGACGACGGACTTCCTCGGCATGGCGCATCAACCACGCTTCCTCGACCGAGCAATTCAGGCTGTGGCTGTCGGGAATAATCACCAGTTGCCCCGGTGCCACCAAGCCGGGCCGCAGGTGCCGATTCAGCACGTCAAAATGATCCGAGCGCGAACGACTCAACCCGCCACCCATCAATCGGGATTTGAGGCTTGGGTAGTCCGTTGCGCGGTCGTTGATAAAGCTCTGCGCCATGCCCCACATCCAGGATGCAATTGAGATGGCGTCGAAATATAAGCAAGCGCCTGCGCCCCGGACACAAGCCCAGGGGGGTCGCTTTACATTTGGGAAGCTGCCTACGCAGCGGTGAAATAAAGCCTACAGAAACCGCGCTAATACCCGGTCATTTCCAGGTAACCCACCCCACCGTCAAACCGCACCGGCCCTTCCCAGTACGGAATACTCAGGTTCATCCAGGCGTTCGGGTTGACGGCTTGGGTGGTGATATCCAGCTGTTTGCCGGGGATTTTCAGCGACCAGCGAGTGGGAATCTTGCGACCGTCAATCGTGGTGGTTTCCAACGGCACCAGTTGGATATCCGCGTTGTGCAGCGTCTGCGTCTGGCCTTGCGCGTCGATCCAGGTCCCCGTGAGATAACCCGCGCCGTCGGCTTGCCGCACCCGAAACAGCATCAACTGCTCGCCACGGTCCAGGTGCAGGGAGAACCAGTCCCAGCCGGTCTGGCTGGCGCTCAGCGGCTGGCTGCTCCACTCGCGGTCGAGCCAGGCCGGGCCGGTGACTTGATACACCTTGCCATTGACAGTAACGCTGCCACTGGCACTGAAAAACGGCTGGCTGTAGTAGTACGACGCCTGGCCCTGGTCGGACTTGCGGCTGTAGCCCTCGTCACCCTGCAACACCAATGGGCGACTGGAGGTCAGCTGTAGGTCATAGGCGAATTGCGCACCACTTGCCTTGAGTTGCATGTCGGCCAGGCTGCTTGCGGCGCCGGGACGGGTGACGAAATTCCAATCGTCGATCCAGGCATTGAACGGCTGCGCCTGGGCCCCGGCCTGGCCCACGCCGCCGCGCGCAAAGCGTTCGGCGGCATAGTGGTGAGTGGCGGACGTCACGGCGGCGTGGCCAAGCCAGATCGTCGAATCGCGCCAGCCCGCCTCGGTCGGCCCGGCCTTGAGCGCATTGCGGAACAACGTCCACTGCACGCCGAAGACATTGCCCTGCGCGTCCTTGAGGTTGGCGGTGACGTACCACCACTCGATACGAAAGCCCGGATGGGGGCCATGGTCCTCGGGAAAACTGAACACTTTGCCGGGCACCACTTGGGCAAAGTCCGCCGCGTCACTGCCCAGGCCGGCGAAGCTTTCCTGCGGCTCAGGGACTTTGTCACAAGCGACCAACAAGCAGCACATCCACAACAGCCACTTAATCTTCATTGGCAAACGTCCTCAACAAATCCGCCGGACGACTGCGATACAACTGCCACAACGGCCATGCCGAGGCCAGCAAGGTCGCGAGCATCGCCAACCCAAGCAACTGCGCGAGTTGCCACGGGAACACCTGCAGCGGCAGGCGCCAACCAAAGGCCTGCACATTGATAACCGCGTCCAGGCACCAGGCCAACAGCAAGCCGAGCGGCAAGGCCAAGACCAACGTGAGTACCGCCAGCAGCCAGTTCTGGCCAAGGTTGAGCAGCATCAATTGCCGACGCGTGACGCCCAATGCCCACAGCGGTGCGAGTTGGCCCAGGCGACTCTGGCTCTGGGTCAACAGGCTGATGAACAGCGCCACACCGGCCACGCCCAGCGTCAGGCTGTTCAGGGCAGCAGTGGCGGCGAAGGTGCGTTCGAATACCTGGCTCGACCAGCCTTTGAGTTGCTGTTGATCGACGATACGGCTGTCTTCCAAGGCAAAGGCGCGTTGCACCTCACGCGTCAGCGGTGCCACGTCTGCCGGTGACACCCGCAGGTTGAAACGCGCCGGTGACAGCGTCGGCCAATGGGTCAGCAGGTGCTTGGAATTGACCAGCACATGGCCTTTAGGGTTGCCGTAATCGGCGTAGATGCCCACTATTTTCGGCGTCCAGGTGCCCTGAGGCGTCGGGATGCTCAGGGTATCACCCAACTTCACCGCGAGCCTGCGTGCCAGTTGCTCGCTGAGCATCAGCGTGTCGCCTTGCTGCAACTGGTCCCACGGCTCGCTCGACGCCTCCAACAGCGGCCAATGCTGGCGATAAGTGGGGTCGTCGACCACGCCAAACAGATCCGCCGGCCAGCCCTGCAATTGCACCGCGACTTGCCAGGTGGGCAACACCGCCTGCACTCGCGGTTGTTGCGCCAACCATCGGCTCAGTTGGTCGGCCTGGGCCGGGTTTTGTGGGTTGAGGTACAGCTCGGCAGTCAAACGCTGCTCTAGCCAGTTGTTGAACGTATGACGAAACCCCGACGTCATGGAGCCTGCCCCGATATTCGCGGCCAGAGCCAACAGCAGCGCCATCAGGGCCAGGCTCAACGCCGGCAATTGCTGACGGCAATCAGCCAGAAACCACTGGCCCAGCACCGAACGGCTGCGTCCCAGAACGGCCTTGAGCAAAGCATTGAGCACCACCGGCAAACCCAGGGCCGCACCGAGCAGTAACGCAGCCATCAGCACGAAGCCAGCAGCCAGGCTATGACCGAACCCCAGCGCCAGCACGGCGATCACCAACGCAGCAGCGGCCACCCACCCTTGCCGCTGCAACCAACGCCCATGGGCCTCATGCCAGGCCTGCGCATTGGCCAGCGCCAACAAGGGCAAGCGCGCCGCCCGCCACAGGCTGCTGGCACCGGCCAGCAACGCGCCGAGCAAACTCAAGCCCAACCCGGCACCCCACCACCAAGGGCTCAGGCTCAACTGCCCCGGCACCTCGGCGCCATACAAACCACGCAGGCTGGCGGCGACATCCGGCAGCAACAGGCTGGCCAACAGGTAGCCGCTGGCCACGCCCAGCAGGCCACCCAGCAACGAAAGCACACCGAGTTCGACGCCCAGGCTGACGATCAACAGACGCACACTGACGCCGCAGGCACGCAAGGTGCGCAACAGCCCGCGCCGTTGCTCCAGGGCTAGCCCAATGGCGGCGTGCACGATAAACAGCCCGACCACAAAGGATAGAAAGCCCAATGCATCGAGGTTCAGGTGAAAGCTTGCGGTGAGACGCGCGAGGTTATTGTCCTCGCCTTGCTTGAGTTGCAGCCCGGCGGGCGGCATGGGCTGGCCAGCGGCGAAAGTCTTGTCCACCAACAGCCGCGACAGGCGCTCAGGCATCTCCAGCACAGGCTGGGCAAAGCCGATATCGGTGAGCAACACTCCGGGGGCCATATCGGCCTGGGTTTGCAGCGGCGGCAGGGCGTGTCCGCTCAGGGTGATGGGCTGTTGACCTTCATGCAGCCCCAAGGCCTCCAAGGTCTGCGGTGCAATCCACGTACGCCCCGGCGGTTCGAAAAACGCCAGCATTTGTGCCTGGCTCAAACGCTGCCCTGCCACCGCGCCACTGCCGGGCAACGACACCGGGTCGATGCCCATCAATTGCAGGCGCACCTCCTCGCGCTCCTTGAGCTGCACCCGCCCTTGAACCACCGGCGACACCGCCCAACCGGCCCTACGCAACTGGGCGAAGACTGCTTGGGGGAAACTGGCGCCGTCCGCCGCGCCGAGGCTGGCCTGGGGTTCGCCGCCGATCAACTGGCTGGCGCGGGCATAGCTGTCGCGTGCCTGGCTGTTGAGGGCCTGTACGCCGATCAGCAGCGCGGTGGCCAGCCACAAACCGGTGAGCACACTGAAAAACTGCACCGGATGGCGCCGCCAATGGCTGAGCAGCGCGCGCAAGGTCCAATAAAAAACTGCCATTTCAGACAGCGCTCGCGGGCACGACATGGCCGCGATGCAACACCACCTGCCGGTCCAGGCGTGCGGCAATGCGTGGGCTATGGGTGACCATCAACAAGCTGGTGGGACTGTCGCGCAACAGGTCCAGCAGCAGTTGCAACACCTCGTCGCTGGTGGCTTCGTCGAGGTTGCCGGTGGGTTCATCGGCCAATAACAGGCGCGGCCTTGACGCCAACGCGCGCCCCACCGCGACCCGTTGCTGCTGGCCGCCGGAAAGCTGTTCCGGATAACGCTTGAGCAGACCACCCAGGCCCAGGCGCGCCACCAGCTGTGCCTGCCACTGCGGATCAAACCGCCCGGCCAACCGCGCCTGGAACGCCAGGTTGTCCTCGACCCGCAGGCTGCCGATCAGGTTGAACTGCTGGAACACCAGCCCGATCTCCGTGCGCCGCCAATGGGCCAGTTGCGCTTCGCTGAGTTGGTCGAGGCGCTGCTCGCCGACCTGGATGCTGCCACCGTCCACCCGGTCCAGGCCGGCCACCAGATGCAGCAAAGTGCTCTTGCCGCTGCCCGACTCGCCCATCAACGCCAGGCTGCTGCGCTCGGCCAGGTGCAGGTCCACTCCGGCCAACACCGCCAACGGCCCTTGGGGGGTGGCATAGCTTTTGAACACACCTTGCACTTGCAGCATGAGAACACTCGTTTGAGGGGTGGCAATCGAGAATAACGGCTGGCGATCCAGGCCATGCAAATTTTTCACATGGATTTCACCGGCTAACCACCCCACGCACTCTAGATTACCGGCCATGGGTCATTCGTCGGCAACTTGTTAGTTGCCATGCCTGACAACTTTTTAACCGCAACATGTTCAGCGAAAAGACAGCCTCCCTGTGACAGCCTCTGGCTTCACTGTGGGCATACGCCAACACGTTGCGCCTAATTAATAAAACATTGCCAACACTGCCCATGGTGAATGAAGTGGTTGACCTTACCCTGACCAAACCGCGCTCGCGATGGGCCTTTATCAAGCGCCTGCGACGACTGTGGCTGGGGCTGTTCGTGGTCGGTTTGCTGCTGGCTGCCAGCCTGCTCTGGCACGCGTCGCCCAAGGACCTCGGCGTCGGCAACCGCCTGCTGACGTCTCACGTGCTGCCCCTCTGGCGCGACGGTGACCTGATCGTGCTGGTGCGCCACGAAGAGCGTTGCGACCGCTCGACCAACCCTTGCCTGGGCCCCGTGGAGGGCCTGACGATCAACGGCAGCCAGAACGCCGAAACACTGGGCAAAGCCTTTAAAACACTGGGCATGGACGGCAGCGACGTGCTGGCCAGCCCGGCCATCCGCACCGCTCAGACCTTGCGCTTCATGTTTGGTAAAAACGAACTGACCTCCGGCCAGCAAGCCGTCTGCGGCGCAGCCATGGGCGAAGAATTACTCAGCCACAAAACCCCCGGACGCAACCTGGTCTTCGTCACTCACAGCGGCTGCATTGCCGACTTCGAAAGCACCCTGGGCTTTCCCCATGCCGCCTTCCCCAAATACGGCAGCGCCTTGTTCGTGCAGGTATTGCCCAACGGTAAATTCAAGACGCTGGGCATCGTCAATGGCCCGGACTGGCCGGCCGCGTTAAAACAACTTTAAACACTTTCCTGTCCATTTGTTCAGCAAAAAGACAGCCCTGCTCTGGCATGTTTAGTTGCGCCTTTTAACTAAGGACATCATGACTATTTTCCGTAATTCAGTGAATGCTGTGACTTTTTCTTCTATTACCTCATTACTTGAAATCCCCACAACTAAACGTCAGGGAGTGACGTTTGCATGACTCGATTAAAACCTCTGCCACTTTTATTACTGGCCTTTATCGCGTTTTACCTGTTGCCCCTGGGTCTGCACGGCTTGTGGATCCCGGACGAAACCCGCTACGCCCAGATCAGCCAGGAAATGCTCCAGAGCGGCAACTGGGTAGCGCCGCATTTCATGGGCATCCGCTATTTTGAAAAACCCGCTGGCGGCTATTGGTTGATCGCCTTGGGCCAAGCGGTGTTCGGCCAGAACCTGTTCGGTGTGCGCATCGCCTCGGCGCTTACGTCCGGCTTGAGCATGCTGTTGGCCTACCTGATGGCCCGCCGCCTGTGGAATGACCCGCGCAAAAGCTTCGCCTGCGCCCTGCTCTACCTGAGCTTCGGCCTGGTGGCCGGGCAAGCGGGCTACTCCAACCTGGATCCGCAATTCACCCTGTGGGTCAACCTGAGCCTGGTGGCCCTGTGGTTTGCCCTCGACAGCCACACAGTACGCGGCCGTCTTTGGGCGTGGACCGTCGTGGGCCTGGCCTGCGCCCTGGGTTTCCTGACCAAGGGGTTCCTGGCCCTGGCGTTGCCGGTGTTGATCGCCGTGCCTTACATGCTCTGGCAACGCCGCCTGGGCGAACTGCTGCGCTATGGCCCGCTGGCCATGCTGGTGTGCTTGTTGGTGTGCCTGCCTTGGGCGCTGGCGATCCATCTGCAGGAACCGGACTTCTGGCGCTTCTTTTTCTGGAATGAACACATCCGCCGCTTCAGCGCCGACAACGCGCAACACGTGCGGCCGTGGTGGTTCTTCCTGCCGATCATCGCGGTAGCGTGCCTGCCTTGGGCAGGGTTGCTGCCGAGCACCCTGCGCAAGACCTGGCAGGAAAAGCGCCAACCGACCATCGCCTTCCTGGCCCTCTGGCTGCTGTTGCCGCTGGGTTTCTTCAGCCTGAGCAACGGCAAGCTGCCGACCTACATCATGCCGTGCCTGCTGCCCCTGGCCTTGTTGATGGGGCATACGCTGGTCGACCTGATCAACCGGCATAAAGCCCGCACGATCTGCCTCAATGGCCTGCTCAACTTCGTGATCGGCATGGCGGCCATGGTCGTGCTGATCTACCTGCAAATCGCCCGGCCCTTGTACAGCAACAGCCATGCGGAGATGTTCAGCCTGTCCCTGGCGTTTATCGTGTTGCTGGGGTGGATCCTCACCAACCTGCTGCAAGCTTTCCGCCCGCTGACGCTGTGGGCGATGCCGGCGCTGGGCATCGGCCTGCTGGTGATCCTGCTGCCGGCGAGCATGCCGGAGTGGATCGCGGACAACGAAATGCCCGACCAGTTTGTGCTCGAACACCTGGAAGAACTGCAACAGACCCAAGCCCTGCTGAGCAACGAACTGGGGAATGCCAGTGCCTTGGCCTGGCGCCTGAAACGCCCGGAAGTGGCGCTGTACGACACCGAGGGCGAGTTGCGTTATGGCTTGCAGTACGCAGGTTCGGTGCACCGCAAAGTGGAATTGGAAGAGGTGCAGGCCTGGCTCAAGGAACAGCGCCAACTCGGCTCGGTGGGCGTACTGATGCGCGTCAACAGCACCAGTGAAATGCGCGAAGCCGGGCAACTGCCGCCCGGAGGCAAACGCTACTACAAGGGCTCCCTCGAACTGATCATCTACTCGAAATCGCCGTGATGGCGGCTTTCTGGAAGAACGAACGCGGCGCCCTGCTGCTGTTGCTGGGCGTCACCGCCGTGCTGCTGCTGACCGGCCTGGGCGCACGCGACCTGTGGGGCCCGGAAACCCGTTGGGCGAACATCGCCTTGCAGATGCTGCAGAGCGGTGACTATTTCGATCCCTACCTCAAGGGCGCGCCCTATTACGACAAACCCCTGCCCTCCTACTGGCTGGTCACCGCCAGTGCCCACTTGCTGGGTGGCCTCGGTCCCTGGTCACTGCGCTTGCCGTCCGTGATCGGCGCCTGGCTGAGCGTGTGGCTGGTCTACCTGATCGGCGAACAACTGCTGCGCAAGGGCACCGGGCTGATTGCCGGTTGGATGCTCGCCACCACCTTCTACTTCCTGTTCTGGGCGCGCGTGGCCACGGCCGACGTGCTGACGGTGTGTGGTGTGCTGGCGGCGGTGTGGTGGTACTGGCGCGGGCCGGAGGACACACGGCTGGGTCGCTACACAGTGTTCTTCCTGCTGCTGGCCGTGACATCGCTGTTCAAAGGGCTGATCGGTTTTGTGCTGCCCGGCCTGGTGCTGCTGCCACACCTGCTGGCGGAACATCGCTACAAGCGCCACCTCAACCTGCGCCTGGTGTGTGCCTTGCTGATCGCTGCGGCGGTGTATGCCGTGCCCTTCGTGCTGTCCCATGTCTACGGTGCCCCTAGCTATGGCAGCAGCGGCCTGGCGTTGGTGTTCCGCGAAAACGTGGTGCGCTTTTTCGACCCGTTCGACCATATGGGCCCGATCTACACCTACCTGATCTACCTGCCCGCCTACACCCTGCCCTGGGTGCCGTGCTGGCTGCTCGGCCTGTGGCTGGCGCTGCGGCACTGGCGCCACACGCCGCCGAACGTGCGGT
Organism: Pseudomonas sp. IPO3749; assembly: GCF_013386605.1. Taxonomy (NCBI): domain Bacteria; kingdom Pseudomonadati; phylum Pseudomonadota; class Gammaproteobacteria; order Pseudomonadales; family Pseudomonadaceae; genus Pseudomonas; species Pseudomonas sp. IPO3749. Next base: position 8,768 of record NZ_JACARN010000054.1, read on the forward strand.
GGCTGGTGTGGGGCCTGGGCCTGTTGTTCGTGTTCTTCACCGCCAGCGGCAGCCGACGCAGCTACTACGTACTGCCATTGGTGCCCTTCGCCCAACTGCTCGGCGCCTGGTGGGTCAGCGAACGCCTGCGGGCCACGGCCAGCCAGCCAGTCACGCTGGTTCAAGGGCTTCGCTATCGCCGCCGCGCTGATGCTGTTGATACTCGGCGTGGCCTACCCCTGGAGCAACAGCAACGGCGGCGTGACCCGCTTTGCCGAAGACGTGCGAACCGAAGCGACCCAAATCGCGCCGTGGGAGCAATGGCAACTCGTGCTGGTGGAAGCGGACAACAAAGTGCCGATGTACCTGCAAAACGGCGGCAAGCCGTTCTACTACGTGGCCGAAACCCAGGACTTTCCCCGCCAGGGCGACAGCGCGGCATTCCTGGCCTGGCTGGAAAAAACCAGCGGCATGGCCTTCGATCCGCAACGCACGATCATTGTCGCGCAGTACGCCAAGGACGATCCCGCGCCACTGGCTTACCTGGGCAAGGATCATCGGGTGATTGGCACCCAGCCGGATAATGGCGAGCGGTGGTTTCACAAGCGTGAGGATGGGAGCGTGGCGTTTGTGCCAGAGCGTCGATAGACAGAGGTTTCACCGGTTCAACAGGTCGATCTTCTCCCGCGTCCCCTCATCAATAAGCCCGCGAAGCCTCTCAAACAAAGGATCGGCATCCGTGTAGCCTTTGCCGTAGGTCAGGTTGAATCCATAGTCGAAATCGGGCGGGTTCTTGCCCTGATTGTGCTGGAGAAGAGTCTCCAGTTTGTCCAGCGCCTTGACGGCCTTGGCCTCGGCAGACTGTGCGGTTTCATAGTCCTCCCAGAGCGCCATTATCTGCGTTTGCAATGGTCCGTCGAGTGCGCGGGTCAGGTGTAGAAGGTCTTTTCTTTCTTGCTCGCTCTTGTCGGGAAATGACGCTTTGTGGATGGCCGGGATGTCGCCATGGATGGCCTCTCCCAGGTCATGGATGACGCACATCTGGAGCAGTTTGAGCCTGTCTAGATGGCGGAATTGATCCTCGAAAACCATCGCCATCAGGCACAGGCGCCAGCTATGTTCCGCGGTGCTTTCGGTGCGCCCTGAGGTGGTGTGGGCGCTGCGGAGTACGTCCTTGAGTTTTTCCGCCTCGCGAATGAAGGCAAGGCGCGCTTTGATCTCTTCGGTGTCCATGGTGTTCTCTGGCTCGGTCGACTGACAGGCTGCGCGACTGCACAGGCGGCCAGACTAGGTCCAGGGCTATCCGGCGTCCACGCATAAGATATGCGTGCGCCCGTGTCAGAGTGTCTCGACCAGGCGCGCGGCCGTTCCGTCCGAGAGGGGGATACGGGTCCAGCGGCAAACACCTTGCGTGATGGGTACGAGCAGCGAGTCATTGGCGCCCGTCGAAAACTCTACGGCAGGCGGTGCCAGGGTTTCGCGCCATCCGGATGCGTTGAGTGCCAGCTCCTTGCGCATGATCTCGGGGGTGGCGAAACGCCAAAGAGAGCAGCCCATCAACTCACTGATCGGGTGCGTGAACTCGGCGGCTCGGCTCGGGGAGCACGCCAGCAGACGGTGGGTCAGGTCGCAGACAAGGTGCATGGGCCGCGGGCTCTCGCTGACCAGCCGGGCCAGGACGTGATCGGCGGCGGCGTCGAGGCGAGCGGCCAGCAGTTGCTCAAGCTGTTTGTGCGCCACCGGGTCCATGGCCTGCACGCCGCTTTCCCAGCGGGAAATGGTCGATTGGGTCACACCGAACACCTGCGCGGCATGGGATTGCTTGACGCGGTGCAACAGGCGCCAGCGCCTCAGCGCAACGCCAGGCAAGGCCAGCGGTAACAATGTGTCAGACATGTCGAGATTCTCGAGAGGCGACGGGGCGGGTCAGTTTGATGGATGTTCACCCACGCCTGCAAATCAACTCTCGGGATTGATCCCGCTTTTGCGTGGCACACCGGCCTCGTCCGTGCCCACTCGCAACCCTGCGACCTGCTCCTGCACCGCCCGTCCCTCTGCCCGATTGCGGATGAACCCAACGCGGGTAAATCGCTCCAGAAACGGCACCGGCAAGGTCTTGCCCGGTATCACTGCCGGCCGCTCGTCCACATCACCGAACAGGGTATACGCGGCATTTGGCAAGTGCCGGGTATTGAGGTCACTGGTCAGCCGTCCTTCCTGCAACACAATCGCGCGGTTGGTGACCCGTTGCAGGTCGGACAGGCGCTGGGAAATGTAGAGGATCGCCACACCCCGTGCGCGCTGGCAGTCGATCAAGCCAAGCAGGCGTTCGGCGTCGGTTTCCGTCAGGGCGGCAGTGGGTTCGTCGAGGATCAGGAATCGGGGTTGCTGGGCAAAGGCGCGGGCCAGCACCAGTAATTGGCGGTCCGCCTGGCCGAGGCGTTCGACCGGGTGTTGCAGCGGCAGCTCCAGGCCCAGTCCGGCGGCGATGGCTCCGGCACGTTGCAGAAGGTTTTTGCGATTGAGCAAGAAGTCGGCGTCGGGTTGGCCCAGCTCATCGAGCAACAAGTTCTCGGCCACACTCAGGCCGGGGGCGATCCCATCGTCGGGGCGTTGGTGCACCGCCACGATGCCAACCCGCCGCGCCGACAACGGCGAGGTGAAACGTTGGCGCTGGCCATCGACCCACAGCTCACCAGCGTCCGGCGCCAGGCTGCCGCTGAGGATCTTTACCAGGGTCGATTTGCCCGCCCCCGTGGCGCCGAGCAACGCCACGCCCTCACCTGGATAAATATCCAGACTGACCTGATCCAGCGCCCGTTGGGCACCATAGGTTTTGCATAGACCAAGCAAGCGAATCAGGGGCGCGGGGGCAACGGGGTTGCTCATGGCTGATCTCTAAGGCGGAACGGTGACTCATTACAACGCTTAACGGCGCTGATTTATTCCGAACAACAATGAGTTAGGTCCCGAATTAAATGCATTACCTCATGAACAATCCAATAGCTGAATCGCATAGCCGAATTTTTTTGAGTTATAAGGCGATTGTCGGCAGTTTGATGAATGCATTCAGCGTGGCATCCGGCAATGCTCAGCGAAGGTACAAACCGGGGACATCGTTTACATATCTGACCGCGCTGCCTGGTTTTGGGTCTGCTGCGCAGCCCAACGCGGGCGGTGCGACGATTCGACAAGCCCGCTCGCCACAGGATATCGCGTAAGCATCTTGAATTTATTAAACGCAGAGTGCGGTAGATGGCATTTGGTCATGGTTTGTAAAGGGCCAGCAAGGCGTGTCGCTTTTAATTGCAGGACGTTTCCTAGACAATCCTCGCCGCCTTGTGCCTGCCGGGATCGGTGGCTAGTCTTCGCTCCGTCGCTGAACTTCAGTGATCGGGTTTAGCAGCCTGACTTCAATGGGCACACGGTTCACATCTGCGTTTATGGTGGCTGTGCGCGGGGCACCTTCGGGTGCGCTGGTTTTCCTATTGACCGGTCTGCTAACCCGCGTACAGCTGCCACCCGCGTTTAGCAGCGTCGGCGGTAGCTCCTTTGCTCAATAGGAGTTGCACCATGAACAAAGCCCTACCCGACCCACCCTGTGACCCCGCAAAAGACCGCGCCGCGTTCAACCGCGCCATCGACCATTACCTGCCTTCACAGGGTTTCCACGTCATCAACGAAGACCTCAGCTTCGAAGACGCCCTGCTCTACACCGCCAGTTTGCTCGACAGCGCTTCAGCGACTGCATTGGATTGCGGCGAGCTGCTGCCCAGCCCAGAGCGGGCTAAGATCCTGGCGGTGTGGCATTTACTGGAAATGGCCAAGACGACGGTGGATCGCTCCATCGCGTGCCTGAAACCTTCGCCTACCACTGCCTGAACACGGCGTCCTCACGTTTTTCGCCGGCAAGCCGGTATCTACAGAAACCAAAAAGCGCATCCACGATGCGAAGCGAGTCGCTCTTGATTTTGAGCTCAGGCGCCCCGTCAAACACGCTGGCCGGAATTCGACAGGGATTTGGGGGGTAAACCGGCAGGGATGCCGGTTTAGCCGCCCCGCGCCATGGATGGCGCGTGGCGGCGGCCCCCCAAATCACTGTCGGATTACGGGCACACCGAGCCTAAGCGAGGTGCCGAGTGTTGGGGCGAAGACCTTTTGGTTACTTTTGGGCC
>NZ_JACARN010000055.1:0-24602 GCF_013386605.1 Pseudomonas sp. IPO3749
CACCTGTGGGGCGGGGCGGACAATGAACAGGCCATCCGAACGCTGCGCCACGCCCTGGCCATCGGTATCAACTTGATCGACACCGCGCCCGTGTACGGCTTTGGCCTGTCCGAAGAGCTGATCGGCAAGGCCCTGCGCGGCGTGCGCCACAGCGCGGTGATCGCGACCAAGGCCGGGCTGCAATGGGACACCGGCACACCCCGGCGCAACGCCACGGCCCAGCGCATACGCAAGGAAGTCGAAGACTCCCTGGTGCGCCTGCAAACCGACTACATCGACCTGTACCAGATCCACTGGCCCGACCCGCTGGTGGCCCAGGAAGAAACCGCCGATGAACTGGAACGCCTGCGCCGTGAAGGCAAAATCCTCGCGGTCGGCGTGAGCAACTATTCGTCCGCGCAAATGGACGATTTCAGCCAATACACCGCACTGGCCACGGTGCAGCCGCCCTATAACCTGTTCGAACGGGCCATCGACAGCGACATCCTGCCCTACGCCAAGCAGCATTCCCTGGTGGTGTTGGCGTACGGGCCGCTGTGCCGAGGTTTGCTCAGCGGCAGCATGCACTCGGCCACGCGGTTTGTTGGCGATGACGTGCGCAAGCTCGACCCCAAGTTCAAGGCGCCGCGTTTCGAACACTACCTGGCCGCCGTGGCCGCGCTGGATATGTATGCCCGCGAGTGCCACGGCAAATCGGTGCTGGCCCTGGCCCTGCGCTGGGTGCTTGATCAAGGCCCGACCATCGCCCTGTGGGGTGCCCGGCGCCCGGAGCAGTTGAAAGGCTACGAAGAAGCCTTCGGCTGGCACCTGACGCCCGAAGACCTGACGCATATCGACCGTATCCTGGCCAGCACGATAAAAGATCCGATCGGCCCGGAATTTTTGGCCCCGCCCAAGCGTTAACCCTGCGACAGGGATGTCGCCAGCAACACACACAACATCCCTGTACGTCGAGGTTTTTGCATGAAGCGCGGTTCCGTAGTCACGATCGCTGGTGGTTTGCTCTGTGGGTTGGTGCTCGTGGGGGCCTGGAAGTGGCGGGGAAACCCGGATGCCTTGTGGCAGACCGTCAGCCAGCAATGTGTGCCCCACCAGCAACAGCAGCTCAAGCCCGACCCCTGCCTGGCGGTGGACCTGGACCGCGGCTACGTCCTGTACAAAGACCGCAACGGCCCGCTGCACAACCTGCTGATGCCGGCAGACAAGGTCACCGGTATTGAAGACCCGGCCCTTGGCCGCGAGCTGCTGCCGCATTACTTCACCCAGGCCTGGCAACATCGGCGGGTGTTGTCCGAGGGCTTGAAAAAACCGATTGCCGATCAGTTCGTCTCGGTGGCGATCAACTCTCGCTACGGCCGCTCCCAGAACCAGTTGCACGTGCATATCGCCTGCCTGCGCCCGGACGTCTATAGCACGCTCAACCAGCAAGTGCTGGATGAGCAATGGCGCACGCTACCGGTGCAGTTGATGGGGCACACCTACAGCGCCCGGCTGCTGTCGGCGGCCGATGCCGAGCTGCGCGACCCACTGGCAGTGTTGCGTGATTATGTGGACGCCCAGGGCGACTCGATGAGCCAGTACAGCCTGCTGATGGCAGCGCGTGCCGATGGCAATTTCGTGCTGCTGAGCACCCATGTCACGTTGAGCGAGCTGAACCTCGGCTCGGCCGGCGAATTGCAGGACTATCGCTGTGACCTGATGAGCCAGCTGTAAACCGACAAAAATCACCACAACGACCTCTTTGGAGCATAAACGACACCGCCGCAAACTTACCCATTGAACGACTGTTCAGTTTGAACTATGTTGACCGCATCCACCCGTTTGTCACGTAACGGGTTCGCGCTGTTTCTTCTTGAACGAGAGGCTCTGGCATGCGGTTTTCCCCCTTCGTCGAACGAATTGCAGGGCAGGGCGTAGCCGCCTGGGACATCCACCACGCCGCATTCCAGGCGGCCAGCCAGGGCGATGACATCATCATCCTCAGCGTTGGCGATCCGGATTTCGCCACGCCCTCCTTCATTACCGACGCCGCCGTGAGCGCCTTGCGCGAAGGTGACACCCACTACACCGAAATTCCCGGTCGCCCGGCATTGCGCGATGCCATTGCGGCACGCTACAGCCAGACCCTGGGCCGTCCGCTGAACGCCGACAACGTGATCACGGTGGCCGGTGCACAGAACGCCTTATTCGTGACCTCCCTGTGTCTGTTGCAAGCGGGTGATGAAGTGTTGGTGCTCGACCCGATGTACGTCACCTACGAGGCCACGCTCAAGGCCAGCGGTGCGACACTGGTGCGTGTGCCCTGTTCGCCGGAATCCGGCTTTCGCCTCGATGCCCAGTTGCTCGGCGCATCAATCACACCGCGTACGCGGGCAATTTTCTTCTCCAACCCGAACAACCCGACCGGCGTGGTGCTCAACCCGCACGAACTGCAAGCCATTGCCGACCTGGCGATCGCCCACGACCTGTGGGTGGTGGTGGATGAGGTCTATGAAAGCCTGGTGTTCGACGGTGAGTACCACAGCCTTGCAGCACTGCCGGGCATGGCCGAGCGCTGTGTGGTGATTGGCAGCCTGTCCAAGTCCCATGCCATGACCGGCTGGCGCATTGGCTGGATCATCGCCACGCCGCAGATGGTCGCCCACGCGGAAACCCTGGTGCTGAGCATGCTCTACGGGCTGCCGGGCTTTGTGATGGAAGCCGCCACCGCCGCCGTGCTGGCCCATGACGAGGTGACCCAGGGCATGCGCGAGATCTATCGGCGCCGACGCGACCTGGTGGTGAGGGGGCTGAGTGCGTGCCCAGGCATCCAGGTGCAGGCACCGCAAGCCGGGATGTTTGTGCTGGTGGATGTGCGCGGCACCGGCCTGGGCTCCCTCGACTTTGCCTGGCGCCTGTTTCGGGAAGCCGGGGTTTCGGTGCTCGACGCCGCCGCCTTTGGCGAGCCGGCCCAGGGCTTCGTGCGCTTGTCGTTCACCCTGGGTGAAGAGCGCCTGAGCGAAGCCTGCCAACGCATCGTGCAGTTTGTCGCCAAGCTGGCCGGTGAGCCGCGTGTTGCGGCGGCGCCCAGGATCGAAGGGGTGCCGCCGGCCGCAGTCAAAAAGATGATCGAGGTCATCGACCTGCACAAACGCTTCGGCAATATCGAAGTCCTCAAGGGCATTTCCCTCACGGCCCACGAAGGCGACGTGATCTCGCTGATCGGCGCCAGCGGCTCGGGTAAAAGCACCTTGCTGCGCTGCATCAACATGCTCGAAGTGCCGGACCAGGGCAGCATCCATGTGGATGGCGAAAGCATCAAGCTCAACTACGGTCGGCCCGGCGCGCCTCTGGTCGCAGATGCCAAACAGCTGGTACGTATCCGCTCGACCCTGGGCATGGTGTTCCAGAACTTCAACCTGTGGCCACACCGCACGGTCCTGGAAAACCTTATCGAAGCCCCCACCCAGGTCCTGCGCGAAAGCCGTGCCGAGGCCATCGAACGCGCCGAAGCCTTGCTCGACCGCGTCGGCCTGGCCGCCAAGCGCAACGAATACCCGGCGTTCCTCTCCGGCGGCCAACAGCAACGGGTGGCGATTGCCCGTGCGTTGGCCATGCGTCCCAAAGTCATGCTGTTCGACGAACCCACCTCGGCCCTCGACCCGGAGTTGGTGGGCGAAGTGCTGCGGGTGATCCGCTCCCTGGCCGAGGAAGGCCGCACCATGATCCTGGTCACCCATGAAATGGCCTTCGCCCGGGATGTGTCGTCGAAAGTGGCGTTTCTGCACCAAGGCATGATCGAAGAAACCGGCTCGCCGGATGCGGTGTTTATCGACCCACGCAGTGAACGTTGCCGACAGTTCGTCAACGCGCATCAAACTCGCTAACTCCATAAAAAGACGGGGCAAAATCATGAAATCCAAGCGTATGGCAACGTGGTTGAGCAGTGCTGTGTTGATGTTGGCTGCAGGTTTCACCCAGGCGGCGGAAAAGCCCATCGTGTTTGCGGTCGCCGCGGAACCCTATCCGCCGTTCACCGTTAAAGGCGGCAACGGCCAGTGGTCCGGCTTTGAAGTGGACTTGATCCACAAACTCTGCGAAGGCATGAAAGCCGAGTGCCAGATCAAGGAAGTGGCGTGGGACGGCATTATTCCTTCGTTGCTGGCGAAGAAAATCGACGTGATTTTCTCGTCGATGTCGGTGACCGATGAGCGTGAAAAACAGATCGCTTTCAGCCGCGCCTACTACGATTCCCTGTTGGGCGTTGCCGGGCCCAAAGGCAGCGAAGTCGAGATCTCCCCGGCGGGCCTCAAGGGCAAGTTGATCGGCGTGCAGATCTCCACGGTCAGCGCCAACTACCTGAAGAAGTACTACGAAAACATCGCGGACCTGAAGTACTACGACACCCAGGAATCGGCCAACGCCGACCTGATCGCCGGGCGTATCGACTACATGATGGCCGACGACACCGCCATTGCCATGATGGTCAAGACTCCGGAAGCCAGCGGTCTGGCGCATATTGCCAGCGTGCCTTACGACCCGATCATCGGTCGTGGCGTCGGCGCCGGCCTGCGCAAGGAAGACACTGCGCTCAAGGCGCGGCTGGATAAGGCCATCGGCGAATTGCTGGTGAGCAAGGACTACGACGACCTGTCGCAGCACTATTTCGGCCTGTCGGTCAGCCCGTGCAAGCGCGGCGACACCCCGGCGTTTGTCAGCAAGACCTGTGACAGCCCCTATCAACACGTCGCCCAGAAGACCGAATAATGCTCGACCTCTTAAGCTTCGGCGAACAAGGGTGGGGCAATGCGTTGCTCAAAGGGTTATGGATGACCCTGCAAATCTCCGCCGGCTCGTTTGCGGTGGGTGTGTTGATCGGCCTGGTGGTGGCCTGCGCCAAGCTCAGTGCGCCACGCCCGATTGCGCTGCTGATGCGCGGCTACACCACGCTGTTTCGTGCGGTGCCGGAACTGCTGCTGATCCTGTTGCTGTATTACGCCGGGTCCATGGGCCTCAACGCGCTGATGCTCGGGATGGGCTTCGAGCAGATGAACATCAGCGGCCCGCTGGTGGCGATCCTGGTGTTGGGCCTGGTGCAGGGCGCCTACGCGTCGGAGATCTTCCGCGCGGCGATCCTGGCGATTCCCCACGGCCAGATCGAAGCAGCACGTGCGTTTGGCTTGAGCGGGTTTGGCCTGTTCCGCCGGGTGACCTTGCCGATCATGGCGCCGTTCGCTCTGGCCGGCATGTCCAACCTGTGGATCAACCTGATCAAGGACAGTGCCTTGATCAGCGTGGTCGGCACCAACGAGTTGCTGTACACCGCCAAGCAGGCCGCAGGCTCGACCCGCCAGTACCTGCTGTTCTACCTCACGGCCGCCGCCTTGTATTACCTGGTGACGCTGGCTTCCAACTACCTGTCCGGGCGCCTGGAGCGACGTATCCGTCGCTGGATGCCGGTTGTCGAGTGAGCGGGCCATGCCTGATTGGATAAGTTACTACGCCGGCCTGATCGCCAAAGGCTTGCAGACCACCTTGTCGCTGCTGGTGATTTCGGCGGTGTTGGGTTTTGCCCTGGCGGTGCTGGTGGCGTTGGCGCGGTTGTCGCGGCGTAAATGGCTGGCCCGTGGCGCACTGGCCTACACCAGTGTGTTGCGCGGCACCCCGCTGCTGATCCAGATCTACATTTTCTACTACGGTCTGGGCAGCCTGTTTGCCCAGTTCCCGATGATTCGCGGCAGCTTTCTGTGGCCGTACCTGCGTGACGGTTACTGGTACATCGTGTTTGCCCTGGTGTTGTCGGTGGGTGCCTACGTCGGCGAAGTGATCCGCGGTGGCCTGCTGGCGGTGCCCAAGGGGGAAATGGAAGCCGCCTCGGCATTCGGCATGACGCCGCGCCAGGCCTTGTTGCGCGTGCGTTTGCCACGGGCGATGCGCCTGTTGTTGCCGACCTTGGCCGGGGAGACCGTGATGTTGCTCAAATCCACCGCCCTGGCCTCGACCATTGCCGTGGTCGACCTGCTGGGCGCGGCCAACGTGGTCCGCGCGCAGACCTTGCAGATCTACCAGCCGCTGCTGCTGGTGGCGGCGGTCTACCTGTGCCTGACCTTCCTGATCGAAGGCGTCTACGCCATCGCCGAACGGCGCGGTACGCCGCTGCGCAGGTCGGCCGGATGAAACAGGACCGCTCGTTGCAAGGGATTGCCCTGTGTTCGCTGGCGTATTTGTTCCTGGCGTTGCAGGACGCGGTGGTCAAGTGGCTGGTGGCCGATTACTCGGTGTTCACCATCCTGTTCTGGCGCAGCCTGGTGGTGGTCGTCGCGTGCTTGATCGCCGGGCGCATGGGCCTGGTGCGCAGTGCCTGGACGTCGGTGAGCCGGCGCTTGCTGATCATTCGCGGGCTGTTGTCGTTGCTCGCGTGGTTGCTGTATTACACGGCGGCCAAGGACCTGAGCCTGGCGGAAATGACCACGCTGTACTTTTCTGCGCCGATCATGGTCACGCTGCTGGCTGCGCTGATCCTCAAGGAGCGCGCCAGCCGGGGCCAATGGATCGCGTTGATAATCGGCTTTGTCGGGGTGGTCATTGCGTGCCGTCCCACGCATATGCTCGACCCGTGGCCCATCGCCCTGACGTTGGGCGCGGCGTTGTGCTGGGCGTTTACCTATATCCAGTTGCGCCAGGTCGACCCGAGCAGCTCGGTGCTGGAGCAAATGCTGATCACCAACGTGGTGTTTGTGCTGTGCATGGGCGTGACCTTGCCTTGGACTCACACACCGGCGCCCGCGCCGGCCTGGCTGGGCATGTTGGCGGCCGGCTTGGTTGGCGGCATCGGGCAATTCCTGCTGTTTGCCAGCTTTCGCCGCGCCACGGCAACCTTACTCGCGCCATTCGAATACACCGGGCTGATCTGGGCGTTCCTCCTGTCGAGCCTGGTGTGGGGCACATTGATGGATGGCTCGCTGATCATCGGCGCGGTGTTGATCGCCATCAGCGGCACCTTGGCCATGCTCAGCGCACGGCATCCGGTGTCACAGGACGTGGTCGGCGCCGAATGCACCCTGACGCAACCCCTGTACCCAGCAGCGGCAGATGTGCAGGCCGTTGGCGGGGCTGAAGGTGCCGGGGTTGAGGCACCCCTCGAGCCAGAGTCCGTCGAGCATCGCCGATAAGCCGATGGCGGCCAGGTGGCTGTCGTGGATCACCAGGTTTTCACTGCGGGCCAGATCGTCCAGCAGTTGTTGGATTAATGCCAGGTAGGCGTGGTAGCTGTTTTCGTGGGACTGGTTCACATGGGGCGAGTGACGGATCAGGCTCCAGAACACCACCCACACGCCCAGCAGGTCGGGGTCCATGACCCGGGGCGAGAATGAGGCGCTGAGGAATGCATCCAGGCGCGCAGCAGGGCCTTCGGCCTGTTCCACGTGCGCCCAGAGGGCACTGGTCAGTTCGTTGGCCAGCTTGTGGTAGGTCTCGGCAATCAGCGCGTCGATGCTGCCGAAATGGTGGTTGAGCAACCCCACCGACACCCCGGCCTCGGAAGCGATACGGCGCACGGAAATCCCCGCGTGCCCATCGCGCGCCAGGCAGGTGAGGGTGGCAGCAATCAGCAGGTCCCGGCGTTCGTCGGGATCGGCACGGCGCAGTTTGGGCAGCTCGGGGGTCATGGGCAGGCCTTGGATGGAACAGCACAGCGCTCAGGTTAGTTGAACATGTGTTCAATCTCTACCGATTAATTGATCAGAGGAGGGCAAGGCATGGCGAAAGACCTTTCGTGGCAGGTGACAGGCGATTCCGGCAATGTGCTGCACATCGGCGCCTGGCGTTTCGACGGCGACGGCCGCGGGCCCAAGGTGCACCTGCAGGCCGGTGTGCACGCCGACGAAATCGCCGGGATGCTGGTGCTGCATCAACTGCTGCCGCGCTTGCAGGCGTGCGCCGAGCAGGGCCGACTCAAGGGGACGGTCACGGTGGTGCCCCAAGCCAATCCCTTTGGCATCGGCCAGTTTCGCCAGGGCCGCCTGCTCGGGCGTTTCCACGAAGCCACCGGGCAGAACTTCAACCGTGCTTTCGATTGTTCGCTGGCCATGGCGCGCCCGGCGAGCAACCTGGCGCAATGGCAGAAACGCCTGGTGCAACTGGCCGCCGATGCCGACCTGATTCTAGATCTGCACACCGACGACGAGGCGCTGCCCTACCTCTACATCCACCGCAGCTTCTGGCCCGAACAAGGCCTGGCACTGGCGGCAGCATTGCAGGTGGACCTGGTGATTGTCTGGGATGAAGGCGGTGATGGCTCCTTTGAAGAAACCCTCATCAACCACGCTTCACCGCAACTGGCCGCCACTATTGAACTGCGCGGGCAGGCAGACGTCAGTGACGCCCTGGCGCAACAGGACGCGGATGGGCTGTGGGCCTGGCTGTGCATCAACGGTGTGATCGACGAGGTGGCCGACATTGCTGAATGGCAAGGCGACGTGGTTGACATGGGCTGCATGGAAACCGTCCTTGCCCCTTGCGCCGGCGTGCTGGTGTTCGAAAAGGGCCTGGGCGATGACCTGGAAGAAGGCCAGCGTTTCGCACGCATTATCGGCCGCCTCGGTGACCCGACCTCCGAAGTGACCCTGCACGCCGCCCAGGCCGGGCGGCTAGTCACACGCCACCGCGAACGCCTGGTGGCGCAAGGCTCGGTGGTCGCCAAGTTCACCGGTACACGCTTATCCGACAGCTACAGCGGCGGCGTGCTGGACCCGTAGCGGCGCCTGCAACTGTAGCCATTCGCGCGGGCTGGTGCCGATCTTGCGCCGGAACGCACGGGCCAGCGCCGAGGGGCTCTCGTAACCGACCTCATCGGCGATCAGGGCGATGGGGCGACCTTCACGCAGGCGTTTCTGCGCCAGGCTCACGCGCCAGCTCAGCACATAGTCGGCTGGCGTCTGGCCGACCACTTTATGAAAGTGCGCGGCGAAACTGGCACGGGACATGTTCGACTCAACCGCCATTTCCTGCACGGTCCATGGGCGTTCGGGGTTGTTGTGCAGCAGGGTCATGGCCCGCGCCAGGCGCAGGTCGGCCAGGCCCGACATCATGCCGGTGGTCATGCTGTGATAGGCCATCATGTGGCGCAGGAACTGAATCACCATCAGCTCGAACAGCCGGTTCATCACCGCCTCGCGTCCGCAGTGTTCAGCGAAGGCTTCATCGAACAGCCAGTCCAGCGTGCCGGCGATCATCGGGATCTGCTTGAGCGGCATCACGATGGTGTCGGTCAGCGCCACGGACAACGGGTTATCGATGCCCCCATCAAAACGCAGCGAAGCCGCCACCACTTGGGCGCAATCGGCTTTGGCCGCCACCAGCCGATGGGGCAGGGGACGCGGCACCAGCACCAAACTGGGCTCGGGAATACGCAGGGTGCCGTCGGGCATTTCCAGGCTGGCCTGGCCGTCCTTGAGCAGGTAGACCCGGCCGCGCTGCTGCAGATCGCGGGTGTCGAGGGCGCCGTGCAGCGACCCACTGTGAAAGGTATCGGCACCGATGCCGAAGTGCACCAGCAGTGTGGACAAACGATCCATGACTCACCTGATTTCAATTAACGATCTGTTTAGACGATCTGCGCCATATCGTCGACTATTAGCCTCCATTTGTAAAACGCGCTTCGGCATCATGGCCTCACGTTCAACGCCTTGAGCGCCCACCCCCAACGGAGCAAACGTTCATGAAAACCTTCAAGTTCTCCCGCGTCGCCGCCGCCCTGATCACCGGCGCACTCGCCCTCGGTGTCGCCACCGCCAGTGTTGCCGCCCCACAGAAAGCCACCGTCGTGCTGGTGCACGGCGCGTTCGCCGACGCCTCCAGCTGGAACGGCGTGATCGCCGGGCTCAAGGCTGAAGGCTACCCGGTGGTCGCCGTGGCCAACCCGCTGCGCAGCGTCAAGACCGACTCGGACTACGTGGCCGATATCGTCGAACACACCCAAGGCCCGGTGATTCTGGTCGGCCATTCCTACGGTGGCTCGGTGATCTCCAACGCCGTGCATGGCAGCAGCAAGGTCAAGGCGCTGGTCTACGTCGCCGCCTTCGCCCCGGAAAAAGGCGAGACCGCGTTTGAGCTGTCCGGCCGCTACCCTGGCGGCACCCTCGGCCCGACCCTGGACAAACCCGTGATTTCCAAGGACGGCGTGACCGACCTGTACATCCAGCAAGACAAGTTCAACAGCCAGTTCGCCGCCGACGTGGCGCCCAAGGAAGCCCAGTTGATGGCGGCCGGGCAACGCCCGATCACCGAAGCTGCCCTGAAGGAACCGGCGGGTGACCCGGCCTGGAAAACCGTGCCGTCCTACTTCATATACGGTTCAGCGGACAAAAATATTCCCGAGGCTGCGCTTAAATTCATGGCTGACCGTGCGGGCTCCAAGGAAACCGTGGACGTAAAGGGGGCTTCCCACGTGGTGATGGTGTCGAACCCGGCGCGGGTGGTAGCGATCATCAATGATGCGGCCAAGGCCAACGCGCAGTAACCAAAAGCGTGGGGGCCCAGGCCCCCATTTTGTTATTGATCGAACGCTGAACCGCGCTGCCTCAACCGCCGCATCGCACTGTCCAGATGCGCCCGCGCACTCGCCGGGTCGCCTTCACGCATCTGCTCATAGGCCACCTGCGCCACCGCCGGGTCGATCGGCTTGAGCGGCTGCCCGCTGGCCATGGCTTTCAACTGCACCTCGGCCGCCCGCTCCAGGTAGTACAGATCATCCCAGGCTTCGGCGATGTTCGGCGCAGCCACCATCACTCCATGATTCTTCAGGAACAGAATGTCGGCATCGCCCAACGCTGCAGCGATACGCTGACCTTCACGGTTATCCAACGCCAGGCCGTTGTAATCCTCATCCACCGCCGCGCGCCCATAGAACTTCAACGCCGTCTGCCCCAGCCACAGCAAGGGCGGGCCTTGCAGCAGGCACAGTGCCGTCGCATTCGGCATATGGGTATGGAACGCCGCCTTGATGCGCGGCTGCTGTTGATGCAACTGGGCGTGGATGTAGAACGCCGTGGCTTCCGGCGTGCCGTCGCCGTCGATCACGTTGCCGTGGAAATCACACACCAGCAGGCGGGACGCAGTGATTTCCTCAAAGGCGTAGCCGAACGGATTGACGAAAAACACATCGTCATGCCCCGGCACCATCGCCGAGAAGTGATTGCAGATGCCTTCTTCCAAGCCATGCAGCGCCGCCAATTGCAGGCAAGCCGCGAGTTCTACGCGGGCTTCGATGGCGGCCAGGCTATCGAGATTCCAGCGCCCGGCGCGCGGGCCAAGGGAGGAGGGCGTGAAGGTATGGGCCATGGTTCACCATCCTAAGGACTTGAACAGTTCGGGAACGCCGTCGAGGGTTGGCAGGATCGCATCGGGTGTGTAGTCGGCCAGCAATTGGCGACCGGTGCCACGGTCGATCCATACGCAGCGAAAACCGATATCTCGCGCGGCGGCGTGATCCAGGTGCGGGCTGGCACAGATGTGCACCACCTCATCCAGGCTCACCCCCAGTTGTTCATGGGCATAGTCGAACAGACGGCGGTTGGGCTTGTAGGCACCGGCTTGCTGGGCGGTGATCACCCGGTCGATGTAGCCACCCAGTTGCGCCACATTGCCGGCGATCACGTCATCGTCGGTGTTGGAAACGATGCACAGTTTGTAGCCCAGGGCCTTCAACTGTTTGAGCGTATCCACCACTTCGGGAAACGGTGGCATGGCGCTGATGCTATCAGTGAGAGTCGCACCATCGTGGTCATTGGCAGGCAAGCCCAGCTCCTTGAGCGCGAGTTGCAGGCTCAGCCCGGCGAGGGTGCGAAAGCTGCGGTGCGGTGGGGTTTGCTCCAGGGCGTGTTCGTGGTGGTCGTAGACGCTGAGCAGCGTTTCGCGGTCGATCTGGTGTTCGCCTTTCTGATCCAGGATCCGGTCGATGGCGGCACGCAGGCCTTCATCCCATTGGATCAGGGTGCCGTAGCAATCAAAGGTCAGCCACAACGGGCGAGGGGAGTGTTCGAGTGGCATGGAGCACCTGTAAAAAGAGTGGGTGGTCGATGCAGCATAGGAAACCTCGCACTTAGTAGGAAATTAAATTAACCTCTGCATCACAGTTGAATTGTCGATAAGAAGGTTGCCGCCATGTTTGATCTGGAACTCTTGCACACACTGGTCTGCGTGGTCGACGAAGGCAGCTTCACCCGTGCCGCCGAGCGCGTGCACCGCACCCAGTCCACGGTCAGCCAGCAGATTCGCAAGCTGGAAGAAAGCGTCGGCCAGGTGTTGCTGGTGCGCGACCGTTCGGGCCAGCAAGTCAGTGCCACCGAACACGGCGAACTGCTGACCCATTACGCGCGCCGCCTGTTGAACCTGTCCCGCGAAGCCCGCGATGCCTTGGACACTGAGGCCAGCGTAGTGCCGGTGCGCCTGGGCGTGCCCGAGGATTTCGACGCGACGCGCATGGCGTCGATGCTTTCGGGTTTCGTACGTGCCCGCCCCGAGGCGCGGCTGGAGACGGTCAGCGGCATGAGCACCGACCTGCGCCGGCAATTGGAAAGCGGCGAAATCGACATCGCCCTGGTCAAGCGCGAAGCCGGCAGCGGCGAGTGCCACGCCAGCTGGCCTGAGCCCTTGGTGTGGGTATGTGGCCAGGGCCAGGATATGCAACTCGACACCTTGCCCCTGGCGCTGTTTCCCCAAGGCTGCATCTACCGCCAGCGCGCCATTCGCACCTTGGACAAGGCCCGGCGCAGTTGGCGCGTGGCGTTTGGCAGCCACAGCCTTACCGGGATCCAGGCGGCGGTCACGTCAGGGTTGGGCGTCAGCATCCTGCCGAAAAGTGCCGTGCTGCCCAGCCACCGAATCTGCACCGAGCTTCCTCCTGTGCCGTCGTCGGAACTGGCGTTGGTCAGCGGCGCCGAGCGCCTGAGCGCGACTCACCGTGGATTGATCGAGTGCCTGCGCGAGGAGATTTCACGGAGTCTCTGAACGCTCCAGCAGCAGCCGCTCCAGGGTGGCCACCGGCAATGGCCGGCTGAACAGGTAACCCTGGATCTGGTCGCAGCCGGCGTCTTTCAAGAACGCCAATTGCGCCTGGGTTTCCACGCCTTCGGCGACCACCCGCAGGTTTAGGCTGTGGGCCAGCTCAATGATGGTGCGGGTGATCGCGGCGTCCTGGGGGTTGCTGGTGACTTCGCGGATAAAGGCGATGTCGATCTTCAGCGTGTCGATGGGAAAACGCCGCAGATACGCCAGGCTTGAATAGCCGGTGCCAAAATCGTCGATGGAGATTTTCACGCCCATGGCATGCAAGCGTTGCAGGCTGGCGATGGTGTGCTGGGTGTTTTCCATCAACGAGCCTTCGGTCAGCTCCACTTCCAGCCAGTGCGGCTCGACGCCGGTTTGCGCGAGGATACGTGCGATATCGGCAATCAGGTCGCCTTCTATGAGTTGGTGGCCGGAAACGTTGACCGACACCTCCACGGCGCCAATGGCACTGCGTTGCCAGGTCGCGATCTGTTGGCAAACGGCTTCGATCACCCAGCGTCCCACCGCTACGATCAGGCCAAGGCTCTCCAATACCGGTACGAACACCGCGGGGGACACCGCGCCATGCCCCGGCCGGTCCCAGCGCAGCAGGGCCTCAAGCGCGCAAAGCTGGTCCGTCGCAAGCTCGACTTTAGGCTGGTAGTGAACAATGAACTCATTGCGTTCCACGGCCTGGCGCAGGGCGGTTTCCAGGTCCCGACGGTCGACGTCAGGTTGCAGGGCTTGGCGTAGGTTATCCGCCCGCTCGCCGTGAGCGGTGAGCCGCAGCAGGTTGCGCACGCGCAGGGACAGTTCGATACGCTCGATCGGTTTGCTGAGGAACTCTTCGGCACCGCTCTCCAAACCACTGACGCGCGCACCAGGATCACTGAGGGCCGACAGCATGATGATGGGAATACCCGCCGTGACGTCGTCACTTTTCAATTGGCTGGCCACTTCATACCCATCCATCCCCGGCATCATGATGTCCAGCAGGATCAGGTCGGGCGGCTGTTGCGCCACCACCTGCAGCGCCTCTTCGCCGCTGCTCGCGCTGACGGTCTGGTAGCCTTCGTGGTGCAACAGCGTTTCCAGGAGCTTGCGCACCTGAGGTTCATCATCAACGATCAGCAGCGTGGCCATGGGTGCATTCTCATCTGAGAGGGTCGTTGTGGGTTTGCAGCAGCGTATCGATCACCTGATACAGCTCCTTGTAACGCAGGGGTTTGATCACATAGGCGTCGCAGCCGGCCAGCCGGGTCTTTTCACGGTCTTCCTTCATCGCCATGGCGGTCAGGGCGATCACCGGAATGTGCGCCGTCAGCGGGTCCTGCTTGAGCAGGGCCGTGGCGGTCAGGCCGTCCATGCCGGGCAGTTGGATGTCCATCAGGATCAAGGCCGGTTGCTGTTCGCGGGCCTGGGTCAGGCCGGTCTCGGCATCGGGCGCCCACACGGTTGTATGGCCGGCGTTCACCAGCAACAGGCGCGCCAGGCGCATATTGGCTTCATTGTCTTCAACGATCAGGACGTGGGCCATGGAGCCTCCGCCGCGCGGTGCAGTGGTAACCACGCCACAAACCGCGCGCCACAGCCTTCGCGACTGGCCACCGCGACACTGCCGCCGTGCAAGTCGGCCAGTTGCTTGACCATCGCCAACCCCAGGCCCGTGCCTTCGAATTTGCGCGCCAGGCTGCTGTCGATCTGGCTGAAGGCCTTGAACAGCTTGCCCATGTCATCTTCGGCAATGCCGATACCGGTGTCGCTGACGCTCAACTCCAGGAATTGCTGCTGAGGGCTCGCGGGCAATGCAAAGCGATACACCGGCCAATCGCCGGGAATTTGCCCGACCTGTTCGCGGGTGACCTGGCGCACCGTCAGCGTTACCGAACTGCCGTGTTCGCTGAACTTCACCGCGTTGGCCAGCAGGTTGTAGACGATCTGCTTGGTCTTGCGCAGGTCCAGTTCCAGGTGGCCGAGGTCGTCGGGGCATTCCAGTTTCAATTGGATACGTTGCAGCGCGGCCTTTTCCCGCACGATCAGCAAGCTATTGGCCAAAAGGCCCGCCAGCTCAACGCTTTCCAGCTCCAGTTCCATCATCCCGGCCTCGACCTTGGACAGGTCGAGAATGTCGTTGATCAACGACAGCAAGTGCTGGCCGCTGGTGAAGATGTCCCCGATGTACTCGCGCTGCGTCTCGCTCATGTCACCGACGAGGCCGTCCTTGAGCGCCTCGGAAAAGCCAATCACCGCATTCAGCGGCGTGCGCAGTTCGTGGGACATGGTGGCGAGGAACTCGGACTTCATGTGGCTGGCGTGCTCCAGCTCCAGGTTCTTTTCTTCCAACGCACGCTCGAAACCTTTGCGCTCGGCTTCTTCCTGCTTGCGCGCGGTGTTGTCGGTGCCGATCAGCAGGTAGCCGATGATGGTGTCATGCCGGTTGCGCAGGGCCGTCACCGAGACCATGGCCGACAGGCGACTGCCGTCCTGGCGGATGTAGGTCAGCTCGTAGATGTCCTCGATACCGCGGGAAGCCTTGAACACCAGGGCTTCGAAACCCGGCGTGATCGGTGTGTCCAGTTCCAGGCTCAACGCCGCGGCGCGGGTGATCAGCTCGACGGGATCGGAAATATCGGCGGGGGTGATGCGGTTGACCACGTCGGCGGCGGCATAACCGAGCATGCGTTCGGCACCGACGTTGAAGATCTGGATCACGCCTTTTTCATCGGTGGCGATGCTGGAGAAGTAGGCGCTGTTGAAGATGGCGTCTTGCAGCGCGCCGGTCTTGAGCAGGGTTTTCTGCCGTTTGAACTCGACGATTTTTTCGGCGCGCGATTGCGGCTGTTCGGGTAACGGTGTGTCCATCGCTTGGGCGTTCCGTGACGTTCAGGCCCGCCACCGTCAACCGACAATGGCGCAGAGCATGCTCACAGAAGATCGCTTGGGGGCGATGAGGAGGAGATGAGGTCCTTGGACAATAGCAGACAAACGGTAAAACCGATGCTTTGCGTGCCTATTCAATAAATTGGCTTGATGAAACGTTTCTTCACCCGCAAAAACCGATAGGCAAGCGCTTGCGTAAAGAAATGTTTCTACATTAGAGTCGGCCCACTGACGACAAAAATAATAAAACCAGGAGCTCATTCATGAGCCTTGAACCCTTGCTTGAAATGCAGGGCATCAGCAAAACCTTCAACGGTTTGCGCGTGCTCAAGAATGTCGGCCTGAAGGTCTACCCCGGCGAAATCCACGCCTTGATGGGGGAGAACGGCGCCGGCAAGTCCACGCTGATGAAGATCCTCTCCGGCGCCTATCAAGCCGATCCCGGCGGTGAAATCCGCATTGCCGGTCAAACGGTAGCCTGCTTCGACCCCGCCACCGCGAAAACCCTCGGCATTGCCGTTATCTATCAAGAATTGAGCCTGTGCCCCAACCTCAGCGTGGCCGAGAACATCTACCTGGGCCGCGAACTGCGGCGTGGCTGGACCATCGACCGCAAGGGCATGGAGGCGGGGTGCGTCGAGGTGCTGCAACGCCTCGGCGCCGAATTCACACCCGCCACACGGGTCAGCAGCCTATCGATTGCCGAGCGCCAGTTGGTGGAGATCGCCCGCGCCCTGCATGCCCACGCCAAGATCCTGGTGATGGACGAACCGACCACGCCGTTGTCATCCCGCGAGACCGACCGGTTGTTCGCGTTGATCAAGCAACTGCGCAGCCAGGGCCTGGCGATCATCTATATCAGCCACCGCATGGCCGAGATCTATGAGCTGTCGGACCGCGTTTCGGTGCTGCGGGACGGCCAATACATCGGCGAGCTGACCCGCGACGCGCTGTCGGCCGAAGTGCTGGTGAAAATGATGGTGGGCCGCGACCTGTCAGGCTTCTACAAAAAGGAACACGCCGCCTACAACCCTGGCAACGTGGTGATGCGCGTGCGCGACATGGCCGACGGCAAGCGCGTGCGCCATTGCAGTTTCGACCTGCATGCCGGTGAGGTGCTGGGTATTGCCGGGCTGGTCGGGGCAGGGCGCACCGAGCTGGCGCGGCTGATCTTTGCCGCCGACCCACGCACCTCGGGCACCTTGGAAGTGGTCGGCAAGACTGTTACCCATCTGCGCACGCCGGCGGACGCGATCCGTGCCGGCGTGGTCTATCTCACCGAAGACCGCAAGGCCCAGGGCCTGTTCCTCGACATGAGCGTGGCGGACAACATCAACGTCTGCGCCTGTGTGCCGGATGCGCATGCCGGTGGCGTGCTGGACCGCGGGCATGCCTTGCAGCGATCCAATGACGCGATCAAGTCGCTGTCGATTCGCGTGGCGTCGGGCAAGGTGAATGTTGGCGCGCTGTCCGGTGGCAATCAGCAGAAGGTGTTGCTGGCGCGACTGCTGGAGGTCAAGCCGCACGTGCTGATCCTCGACGAGCCTACGCGTGGCGTCGACATCGGCTCCAAATCCGAGATCTACCGCATCATCAATCAATTGGCCCAAGCCGGTGTCGGCATCGTGGTGATCTCCAGCGAGCTGCCGGAAATCATCGGCACCTGCGACCGCGTGCTGATCATGCGCGAAGGCCAGCTCGTCGCTGAAGTCGGCGGCGCCTCCGGCCAGGCTATTTCCCAGGAACGCATTATTGACCTCGCCACCGGTGGCGATCAGGTGGTTGCCCATGGCTGAGTTGAATATCGCGACAATCGGTAAAGCGGAACGCGCACGCGAGTTGATGCGCACGGTGGGCATGTTGCCGGTGCTGATCCTGCTGCTGGTGGGTTTTGCCCTGGCCAGCGAGAACTTCCTGACGGTGCAGAACCTGTCGATCATCACCCAGCAGGCGTCGGTGAATGTGGTGCTGGCGGCGGGCATGACCTTTGTGATCCTGACGGCTGGCATCGACTTGTCGGTGGGCGCGATCCTGGCCGCTTCAGCCGTGGTGGCGTTGCAGGCGTCGATGTCGCCGCAGTTCGGCATGTTCGGGATTGCTGCCGGTATCGGTTTCGGGCTGTTGCTCGGCCTGGTCAATGGCGGCTTGATCGCCTTTATGCGCCTGCCGCCGTTTATCGTCACTCTCGGCGCACTGACGGCCATGCGCGGGCTGGCGCGTTTGCTGGCAGATGACAAGACCGTATTCAACCCGGACCTGCCGTTTGCCTTTATCGGCAATGACTCGGTACTCGGCGTGCCGTGGCTGGTGATCATTGCCGTGGCCGTGGTGGCGTTGTCGTGGTTCATCCTGCGCCGCACGGTAATGGGCGTGCAGATCTACTCGGTGGGCGGCAACCCGGAGGCGGCGCGACTGTCGGGCATCAAGGTGTGGAAAGTGCTGCTGTTCGTCTACGCGATGTCCGGCGCGTTGGCCGGGCTGGGTGCCGTGATGAGCGCTTCGCGATTATTCGCCGCCAATGGCCTGCAACTCGGGCAATCCTATGAGTTGGACGCGATTGCGGCAGTCATTCTCGGTGGCACCAGTTTTACCGGCGGCGTCGGCACCATCGGCGGCACGTTGATTGGTGCGCTGATCATCGCAGTGCTCACCAACGGCCTGGTACTGCTGGGCGTGTCGGATATCTGGCAATACATCATCAAGGGCATCGTGATCATTGGCGCAGTGGCGCTGGATCGTTATCGCCAGTCCGGTGCGCGGACCTGATTCCTACAACAATCACAAGAGAGACCCGCATGAACCTCAAACGTATCTTTCCCGTCATTGCCTTGGCTGCCCTGATGTCCCAAGCCGTCGAAGCCCGTGAGTTGAAGGCCCTGGGCATCAGCATGGGCTCGCTGGGCAACCCGTATTTCGTGACGCTGGCCGATGGCGCCACGGCGCGGGCCAAGGAGCTGAACCCCAACGTCAAGGTCACCTCGGTGTCGGCTGACTACGACCTGAGCAAGCAGTTTTCGCAGATCGACAATTTCATTTCATCCAAGGTCGACCTGATCCTGATCAACGCCGTCGACCCTTCTGCCATGGCCTCGGCGATCAAGAAAGCCCGCGATGCCGGCATCGTTGTCGTCGCCGTGGATGTGGACGCCAAGGGCGTGAACGCGACCGTGCAGACCGACAACGTCGAAGCCGGCAAGCTGGCCTGCCAGTACCTGGTGGACAAACTCTCCGGTAAAGGCAACGTGATCATCCAGAACGGCCCGCAAGTCACCGCCGTGACTGACCGCGTCAAAGGCTGCAAGGCCGCGCTGGCCGCTGCGCCGAATATCAAGGTGCTGTCCGATGACCAGGACGGCAAAGGTTCGCGCGAAGGCGGCTTGAACGTGATGCAGGGTTACCTCACGCGCTTTCCGAAAATCGATGGCCTGTTCGCGATCAACGACCCACAAGCCATCGGCAGCGACCTGGCCGCCAAGCAGCTCAAGCGCAGCGGCATCATCATCACCTCGGTGGACGGCGCACCGGATATCGAGAACGCGCTGAAGACCGACTCACAGATCCAGGCGTCGTCCAGCCAGGACCCGTGGGCCATGGCGCAGACCGCCGTCAATGTGGGCAATGACATTCTCAATGACAAAGCCCCGGCCGAAGCGGTTACCCTGCTCACGCCCAAACTGATCACCCGTGACAACGTCGCTACGTACAGCGGTTGGTCGAGCAAACATTGATCCACTGAGAAGGAACAGCGTCGTGGTCACCATGGATGACGTGGCAAGCAGGGCGGGGGTGTCGACGTCGACGGTGTCCCACGTGTTGAACGGCACCCGCAAGGTCAGCCCGGCCACTGTACTGGCGGTGCAGCAGGCGATCCAGGCGTTGGGCTATATCCCCAACACCCTGGCGCGCTCGCTGGCCCGGTCGAGCACCAACACCATCGGCGTGGCGATCTCGGCGTTGTCCAACCACTATTTCAGTGAGACGGTGCACGCGATTGAAACCGCGTGCGCCCAGCACGGCTACATGATGCTGTTTGTCGACACCCATGATGATCCGGAGCAGGAACTGCGAGTGGTCACGGCGCTGCATCATCGGCGGGTGGATGGGATTGTGCTGGCGCCTTCGAACGGCTCCAAGGTCCTGGATTATCTGCGCACCAACGAAATTCCAGCGGTGCTGGTGGACCGCATGATGAGTGAGCACTTCGACCAGGTTGGGGTGGAGAATGCCCAGCCTACCCAGGTACTGGTTGAACACCTTATCGCCCATGGTCATCGGCGGATCGGCTTTATCGCCGGTCGCGAGGGGTTCAGCACCACCGATGAGCGTGTCGCCGGTTACCGCGCCGCATTGCAGGGGGCGGGGCTGGTGTTTGATCCGGAGCTGCTGGTCAATGGCGGCTCCAATACTGAGCCGGCGCGCCAGGCCACGGTGCAGTTGCTGGGCTTGGCGGCACCGCCGACGGCGATCATGGCCGGCAACAACCTGATGACCCTGGGCGCCATGCAGGCCCTGCGTGACGCGCAGATCGACGTGCCAGCGCAGATGGCGCTGGTGGGTTTTGATGATTTCGACTGGGCGGATTTTTTCGTGCCGCGCCTGACCTTGATCGCGCAGCCGGTGCAGGCACTCGGTGTCCAGGCGGTGAACCTGTTGTTGCAACGCATGGCATCGCCCCACGCGCCGACCCAGAGCCTGCGCCTGGCGCCGACCCTGCAATGGCGTCATTCATGTGGCTGTAATGGAGTGGAATGACCCCGTATGAGCAATCCCGTTTCCCTCGGCATCGACCTCGGCACCTCGGAACTCAAGGCCATCCTCATGGACCTCGACGGTACGGTGCTGGCCCATACCGGCGTGCGCTTGAGCGTGTCTCGGCGTCATAGCGGCTGGTCCGAGCAAGACCCGCAGGATTGGTGGCAGGCCTGTGTGCAAGCGCTGGCCCAGTTGCGCCTGCATGAGGCATTTGCGCGTGTGGGCTGTATCGGCCTGTCCGGGCAGATGCACGGCGCGGTGTTGTTGGGGGCGGATGATCGGGTGTTGTGCCCGGCGATTCTGTGGGATGACTCCCGTGCGGTCGCCGAGGCCGAGCAGTTGGGCCCGGAATTCTCCGGCATCACCGGCAGCTTGCCGATGGCCGGGCTGACGGCGCCGAAACTGCTGTGGCTGCGACACCATGAACCTGAAGTGTTCAGGGCCATTGACTGTGTGCTGTCACCCAAGGATTACCTGCGGTTGCGCCTGAGTGGCGTGCGCATCAGTGAGATGTCGGATGCTGCCGGCACGTTATGGCTGGATGTGGCACGACGCGCGTGGTTCGCTCCCATGCTGCGCGCTACGGGACTTGCACCGGAGCAAATGCCCCGGTTGATCGAAGGCGGTGCCGCGAGCGCTTGTTTGACGGCGATGGACCTTGGGTTGTCGGCTGACGTCGTGATCGCTGGCGGCGGTGGCGACAACCCGGTGGCGGCTGTCGGTATCGGTGCGATCAATGCTGGCGACGGCTTCATCACCCTCGGCACCAGCGCAGCCATCGTCGCAATCACCGACCACGCCGCCGGCAACCCGGCCAGCGCCGTGCACAGTTTCTGCCATGCGCTGCCCAACCGTTGGTACACCATGGGCGCCATGCTCGCCGGGGCCAGTTGCCTGCGCTGGGTCACTCGGCTGACGGGTACTGCGGATGAGCAGGCGTTGCTGGACCAGGTGCAGGCGCAATTGCCGATCGAACAACCCGTGCCACTCAGCACGCCTTTGTTTCTGCCGTACCTTGCCGGTGAGCGCACCCCCCACAACGACCCACTGCTGCGCGGCGGTTTCATGGGCCTGGGCCACGACTGCACACCCGCGATGCTCGGTTATGCCGTGATGGAAGGCGTGGGTTTCGGTTTGCTGGATGCGCTGCGCGCCGTGCAATCGGCCGGCGCCGACGTCGGGACCTGCGCCTTGGTGGGCGGCGGGGCGCGCAGCGAGTATTGGGCGCAGTTGCTGGCCAATATCCTGCAGCGGGAGATTTTTACGTTGCACGGCAGTGAGTTGAGCGCCTGCATCGGGGCTGCGAAGCTGGGCTTTCTGTCGATCGGGCAGGGGGAGAGACTGTTGCAGGCGGGGATGGCGGTGAAGGCGCGATACTTGCCGGATGCCAAGCAGCAGGCGGTACTGGAAGTGCGATATCGCAAGTTCCAAGGCTTGCTTGCTGCGGCAAAAGCGCTGCATGGCTGAGGGCTGCTCTCTCTGTCGAGCGGGCTTGTTTGTGGCAAGCCTGCTCGCCACAGGAAACCTGCTCACCACAACAAGCCTGCTCACCACAGAAAACCTGTTTATTTATTCATCAGCTCGCGCAATACGGTTTGTAACGGCGTCGCCCCTTTAAGCACCTGATCATGCTCAAAACAAATCCACCCTTCATTGAACCCATCCACCATGCGCATGCGCGGCAATGGGTTCTGCGCACCTTGCGAGCGCAGCAGCGCTTCCCAGGTATCACGCTCAACCACCTCGGCATGCACGTCGCGGCCCAGCAATTGCGCAAGCGTCCGGGCGATGTCGTTGGGGCTCACCCATTGGCCTTCCAGTTCCACCACACGCTGGCCGGCCCAGTCCTGTTGCAGCAACTGCGCCGCCACGCTGCCGATATCCGCCGTGGCAATCATCGGCACGGCTTTGTCCAGCGGTTGCAGGAAGCTATGGATCACGCCGGTGTCGCGGGCTGAGATCACGTCGTACAGCGAGTTCTCCATGAACCACGCCGGGCGCAGGAAGGTGACGGGGATGTCGAGGGCGCTGAGGGCTTGCTCCATCAAGGTGCGCTGGGTCAGCAGGTTGAGCTGCTCGGCCTGGGCGCCGATGGTCGACAGGCACAGCACTTTCGGCGGTGCGGCGGCCTGCAGGGCCTGGCTGACGGCGCTGATCACGGCGCGGGCTTCGGGGAAGCCGGGTTGCGGATCAAAGCCTGGCGGCGGCAGGATGAACACGCCGGTCGCGCCGGTGAATGCAGCCGTCAGCGCTTGAGCATCTTCCATCTCTGCAAACACGACGTCGCAGCCCAGGTCAGCCCAGTAGGCAGCCTTGCCTGCATCACGCACGACCGCGCGCACCGATTGGCCCGCCTTGATCAAGTTATGCGCCAGGGCGCCGCCGACTTTGCCTGTGATTCCCGTAATGACGTACATGAGCGTTTTACCTGTTATTCCAAAGAGTGGCGCCAGGATAAACAGCGCTCAGTCATGACGGAATGCTCGCTCAGGCATTGCGCTAGTGACTCAAAATCACTAATCCCCCAACGGCGGCAGGCGGCGTTTCACCGGGGTTTTCTTGACGATGGCAGTGTTGGTTTCGGCGTAGGCATTCAGCTTGTCGAGCAGGCTGTCCAGATGATCCATGGTGCGCACATGCAGGCGTGCGATGAAGCAGTCGTCGCCGGTCACCTTGTCGCACTCGGTGAATTCGGGAATCGCCTGGATCTGCCGTTCCACCTCATGCAATTTGCCGGGCAGGGGGCGGATGCGCACAATGGCTTGCAGCAGGTAGCCGAAATGCTTGGGGTCGATATCGACGGTGTAGTGGGTCAGCACGCCGCGTTCTTCGAGACGGCGCAAACGTTCACCGACGCTGGGCGAAGACAACCCGGTAATGCCGGCCAGGGCCTTGAGGGACAGGCGCGAGTCGTCCATCAAAGCCGCGATGAGTTGCTGGTCGATGGTGTCAATCATGGTGTCCACCTAATAAGTAAAGGCAATCCAGCGATTTGGCCTTTTTTAGGCGCTGGAGCCGCTCCCGAGCAGATTGCCATAATTGAGCCTCACTTGAGGAGCTTCAATCATGGACACATCCATCCGTCGCGGGTCGTGGGAAATGATCGCCGCCATGCTGATCTCGGGCACCATTGGCTGGTTCGTATTGGTGTCTGGCGTGTCGGTGATCGAAGTGGTGTTTTGGCGTTGCGTGATCGGCGGGCTGACGCTGTTGCTGGTCTGCGCACTGCTGGGTTACTTGCGCCTGGGCCTGCTGAGCTGGGCCAAGCTCGGCCTGGCGATGCTCAGCGGCGTGGCGATTGTCGGCAATTGGTTGCTGCTGTTCGAATCCTATTCCCGTGCGTCGATTGCCATCAGCACAGCGGTGTACAACGTGCAGCCGTTTATGTTGGTGATGCTGGCGGCGGTGTTCCTGGGGGAAAAAATCACCGTACAGAAACTGACGTGGCTGGGCGTGGCGTTCTTGGGCATGCTCGCGATTGTCACCGCCCATGGCGATCAACCGACCGGCGACGATTACCTCACCGGCATCGCCCTGGCGCTGGGCGCGGCCTTTCTGTACGCCATTGCGGCACTGATCATCAAGCGTCTAAAAGAAGTGCCGCCGCATCTGATGGCGTTGATCCAGGTGACTACCGGCGCGCTGTTACTCGCGCCGATGGTGCCTTGGAACAGTCTGCCGGCCACCCCCAATGCCTGGACGGCACTGGTGACGCTGGGTGTGGTGCATACCGGCTTGATGTACGTGTTGTTGTACGGCGCGATCCAGAAACTGCCCACGGCCATTACCGGTGCGCTGTCGTTCATCTACCCGATTGCGGCGATCTTCGTCGATTGGATCGCCTTCGGGCATCGCCTGGGTTGGCTGCAATGGCTGGGTGTGGCGGCGATTCTGCTGGCGGCGGCGGGGTTGCAGCGGGGCTGGTGGTGGCCCCGCTCCCAGAG